>NZ_JAAGPN010000159.1:0-18856 GCF_017104805.1 Paraburkholderia sp. Ac-20347
GCGTCGCTCGCCCGCATCGTCGATTTGCTCGATCCGCCGCCCGAATGCGCCGAGCTGCTGCATCGCGCGGTCGCGCCGGAACCGGCGGCCATGATCCGCGACGGCGGCGTGATCGCGCGCGGCTACGACGCGGAACTCGACGAACTGCGCGACATGTCCGAGAACTGCGGCCAGTTCCTGATCGATCTCGAAGCACGCGAACGCACGCGCACGGGCATCGGCAATCTGCGCGTCGAATACAACAAGGTGCACGGCTTCTATATCGAAGTCACGCGCGGCCAGACCGACAAAGTCCCTGACGACTATCGCCGTCGCCAGACGCTGAAGAACGCCGAGCGCTACATCACGCCCGAGTTGAAGACGTTCGAGGACAAGGCGCTCTCCGCGCAGGAACGCGCGCTCGCACGCGAGAAGGCGCTCTACGACGCGCTGCTGCAATCGCTGCTGCCGTATCTGCTCGATTGCCAGCGCGTGGCCGCCGCGCTCGCCGAACTCGACCTGCTGGCCGCGTTCGCGGAACGGGCGCGCGCGCTCGATTGGGCCGCGCCGTCGTTTTCCGACGCGCCTGGTATCGAGATCGAACAAGGCCGGCATCCGGTGGTCGAGGCGCAGGTCGAGCAGTTCATCGCGAACGACTGCGTGCTCAACGCGGACCGCAAGCTGCTGCTGATCACCGGCCCGAACATGGGCGGTAAGTCGACGTTCATGCGCCAGACCGCGCTGATCGCGTTGCTCGCCTACGTGGGCAGTTATGTGCCCGCGAAGCGTGCGCGCTTCGGTCCGATCGACCGCATCTTCACGCGTATCGGCGCGGCGGACGACCTCGCGGGCGGCCGCTCGACCTTCATGGTGGAAATGACCGAAGCCGCGGCGATCCTCAACGACGCCACGCCGCAAAGTCTCGTGCTGATGGACGAAATCGGCCGCGGCACCTCGACGTTCGACGGCCTCGCGCTCGCCTGGGCGATTGCGCGGCATCTGCTGTCGGGCAACGGCTGCCACACGCTGTTCGCCACGCACTACTTCGAACTCACGCAACTGCCCGCGGAATTCGCGCAGGCGGCGAACGTGCATCTCTCGGCGGTCGAGCACGGTCACGGCATCGTGTTCCTGCACGCCGTGAGCGAAGGCCCGGCGAACCAGAGTTACGGCTTGCAGGTCGCCCAACTCGCGGGCGTGCCCAATTCGGTGATACGCGCGGCGCGCAAGCATCTCGTGCATCTCGAGCAGATGTCGGCGGGCCAGCCCACGCCGCAGCTCGATCTGTTCGCCGCGCCCGCCGCTGCGATCGACGACGAATTCGACGCACCGAAACACTATGTCGAAGATGCGCCCCAAGCCGAAGAAGATCCGGCGGCGGCGCGTGTGGCGGAGCGGTTGCGTGCAATCGATCCCAACGAGCTGCGTCCGCGCGACGCACTCGACCTGCTGTACGAACTGCATGAGCTGGCCACAGCGCCGGACGCCAAACGCTGAGCGTCGCTCTGCGACGCCGCCGCGGCCTGCCACACGAGGCCGCGGGCGGATGCATTCGCGCTATCTGAAAAATATGCACGGCAGGTGGCGCGCGTCGGTGCAGGCGTGGCGTCTGAGCGCACTACGGTTCGTGCTCGCGCTGCCAGGTTTGCTCATCGCGCTCGTGCTGCCCGGCCTGACCTGGGCGCAGCCGCAATCGGCCGCGTCCTCGCAGCGCTATTCGTTCGCGGTGCTCGCGAACGTCGTGACCGAGCCCGGCGACGAAGGCACGCTGCAACGTCTCGTCGATGCCATCGGGCGCGATCCGCAAATTGCCTTTGTAGTCTACGACGGCAATCTCAAAGGCCCGCGCGAATCGTGCGCGGACAACCTGTACGAGCGCCGCCACGCCTTGCTCTCGGCATCGCGCCCGCCGCTCGTGTTCGTGCCGGGCCAGCGCGACTGGGCGAACTGCGGCATGAGCGGCAGCGGCGCCTGGGACCCGGTCGAGCGTCTCGATTTTCTGCGTCAGAATTTTTTCGGCGACAGCAATTCGCTCGGCGAAAATCCGCTGACGCTCACGCGCGAAAGCGAAGTGTCGCGCTTCCGGCCGTATCGGGAAAATGCGCGCTGGCAAACCGGCGACACCGTGTTCATCGCGCTGAACGTGCCCGGCGACAACAACCATTATTTGAACGCAGGCGGGCGCAACGGCGAATTCGAAGACCGCGTCATCGCCAACGGTTTCTGGATCGAACACGCGGCCGAATACGCACGGCGCCGCAACGCGCGCGCCATCGTCATCTTCATGCAGGGCAATGCGATGCCCGAGCACTACGAGCGCCCCGAGCGCTTCGCGTGGCTGCGTTTCCGGCGTGCGCAACGCGACGGCTATACCGAATTGCGGCGCAGCCTCATCAAGGCCGCCGAAACCTTCCGTGGGCCGATCGTGATCATCAACCCGGACGAAACTCGGCTCGCGCGCGGCTTCGCGATCGACCAACCCTTGCGCACCGAGAAGGGCGTCAGGATTGCAAACGTAACCCGTATCAACTTCGCGCTGCGCGATCCGCTCACGCAATGGCTACAGATCGACGCAGACATGACGCGCCGCACGCCACTACGCATCAGCGTGCGCGACGTACCGAAACATTTGCCGCTGCTGCCGCCGCAGGAGCCGCCGGCGATACCCGGTGTCAACGCGTCGCCTGCCGTGCCGGACATGCCCGAGGTGTCGTCGATGCCCGACGTCACCGAAATCCCCGGCATGCAGCAAGCGCCGGACGTCAACGACGCCTACGGTGTGAACGGCATGCCGGCCATGCCTGCCAGCGGCGCCTCGATGCCGCCGGACTGGCAAGGCGCGCCGGCCACGAACGCGCCGGGCGCCCACACCGCGCCGCTCCAGCTTGCACCGCCGTGGGTCGGTCACGGCACCTCGCCCGCCAGCAGCGCGGCGCCCGGTTACTGAACGCGCGAACGGCTGCGTCACTACATCACGCTCGCCGAATCCGCGCGTAAACGAAAAACGCCGGCCCTGAGGCCGGCGCGTCGACTGATCGGCGAGATCAGTGCAGGGTAGGTTTCGACTCGGCTTCGTCGCCGTCGTCTTCCTCGTCTTCGTCGATGACTTCGAGACCATCGGCGCCGTGCGCGTGCTCATGCTCGATTTCGTCTTCCGTCGCCTGACGCACTTCCTTCACGCTCAGCGAAAAACGCAGCGCCATGCCGGCCAGCGGATGATTGCCGTCGAGCACGACCTTGTCTTCCGCGACGTCGGTGACCGTGTAGATGAGCGCGTCGAGATCCTCGTCGCCTTCTTCCGGCGTGCCTTCGAACTGCATGCCGACTTCGAGCGGTTCAGGGAAACGGGTGCGCGGCTCGATCTTCACGAGTTCCGGATCGTACTCGCCGAACGCATCCTGCGGCTCAAGCTGGATCTGGGTCTCGAAGCCCGGCTCCTTGCCGTCCAGCACTTCCTCGATCTTGGGGAACGTGCCATCATAGCCGCCGTGCAGATAGACCATCGGCTCGTCGCTTTCCTCAATCAGATTGCCCTGCGCATCCGATAGCTTGTAAGCGACCGACACGACGGTGTCCTTTGCAATTTTCATTCGATCCTCCAGATTACAGACCACATTATACGATGCCCAAGCGGTCCCCTGACCACGTGGAGGACGCGCGCAAGCAGCGCGCCCCCTCCTCCGCGGCACGCCCCGCGCCCGACGCACCCACATCGTTGCTGGGCGGCCTGAGTCCGGCGCAGTTCATGAAGCAATACTGGCAGAAAAAGCCGCTCTTGATCCGCCAGGCGATACCCGGCATCGAGGCGCCGCTTTCGCGCGACGAGTTGTTCGCGCTTGCCGACAGCGACGACGTCGAATCGCGCCTCATCACGCATTTCCGCAAGCGCTGGTCGCTCGAACACGGCCCGTTCGGCGCCGACGAGCTGCCCACGCCGAAAACGCGTCAATGGACGCTGCTCGTGCAAGGCGCCGACCTTCACGACGATCGCGCCCGCGCCCTGCTCGAACGCTTCCGTTTCGCACCCGACGCCCGTCTCGACGATCTGATGATCTCGTATGCGACCGATGGCGGCGGTGTCGGCCCGCATTTCGATTCCTACGATGTGTTTCTCCTGCAGGTGCACGGCAAGCGCCGCTGGCGCTTCGGCGCGCAGCGCGACCTGTCGCTGCAGGAAGGCATGCCGCTGAAAATTCTCGCGAATTTCGAACCCGAGGAAGAGTGGGTGCTGGAGCCTGGCGACATGCTCTATCTGCCGCCGCACATCGCGCACGACGGCGTGGCCGAAGGCGAGTGCATGACCTGCTCGATCGGCTTTCGTTCGCCTTCCACGTCGGAGCTCACGAACCAGTTTCTCTACTGGCTCGCCGAACGTGGCGCCGACGACGCCGCGCAGCCCGGTGCGAAGGGCGCAAAAAGCGCGCTTTATCGCGACCCGGATCAGCCCGCCGTGGCGCATCCCGCGCAAGTGCCCCCGGCACTTGTGGAGCGCGTTGCGGCCGTGCTTGCTAAAGTGCGTTGGAGCGATGGCGATGTGTCGTCGTTCGTGGGCTCGTACCTTTCGGAACCGAAGGCCAATGTGGTCTTCGACGCCCCCGAAAAACCCCTCGACGAGGCCCGTTTTGTTGCGCGCGCCGCGAAAAGCGGGATAAGACTCGACCGCAGGACGATCCTGCTTTACGATGCGCGGTCGTACTACCTGAACGGGGAACAGTACTTGCTCAGAGAAGCCCGAAAGTGGCTGCCGGCCTTGGCTGACAACCGCTTTCTGGATGGGAAACGCTTTGTAACACTCTCACACGATTCGTGTGTGACAGCGTTACTACACGAATGGTATTGTGCGGGCTGGATACGGACCGGAGAGCTTGCGTAAGCGCTTCGGACTGTTATACCGTACTAATATAGTGCTTGTATGAGAAAGACAACGTATTGTCCCCGGATTTGTCGACGGTCGATACGAAAGTGCCTATAATTTCCGGCCAGGCCGTAGGGAAGATTCACGCTCTTGCAGTGCATCTCCACCAGCGGCTCAGGTCGGTGTTGGGGCACATTACCGGTATTATTTTGCGCTGTTGCTTACCTTTAACCATAAAAGGACGTGATCATGAAGAAATCCCTCCTCGTAGCATCCCTGCTGGCAGCTGTTGCACTCGCTGCGTGCAACAAGAGCAGCGACCAAGCCGCTGCGCCGGCTAGCGACGCAACGGCTGCTTCGGCACCGGCTGCTGCCGCTTCGGACGCTGCTGCTGCTGCTTCGGGCGCTGCTGCTGCTGCGAGCGACGCTGCTGCTTCGGCTACGGCTGCTGCTTCGGACGCTGGCGCTGCTGCTTCGGACGCAGCTGCTTCGGCTGCTGCTCCGGCATCGGGCGCAAGCCAGTAAGCTGCATTCGCACGAGGCCCGTGCCGAGCTTCGGCTCCAGCGGGCATCGCAGCGAACCGCGGTGCAGCCTGGCGACATCGCCAGTCGCACAGCGGGCACGCAAAAAAGCCACGAACGCAAGTTCGTGGCTTTTTTGTTTTCCACCGGGATTTTCTTCATGCGCCGCGCATGTAACAGGCGCGACGCATCTGCAAGCGCGTATTACGCGCTGAGCCTCCGCTGAGCCTCTTTAGCTGGCTTGCTCGCCCTCTTCCTCGTCTTCGAAGAACGCCTTGACGACTTCGATTTCGCGGGTGCGCTTGAACGGCGGCAGACTCTGCCAGATGCGACGTCCATAGGGCTTATCGACGAGACGCGTATCGCAGATCATCAGCACGCCGCGATCGGTCTCCGCGCGAATCAGGCGGCCCGCACCCTGCTTGAGCGTGATCACCGCTTGCGGAAGTTGATGTACCGCAAAAGGACTCAAGCCTTTCTTGGTCAGCGCATCGAGTCGCGCGGCCAGCACGGGATCGTCGGGCGGCGCGAACGGCAGCTTGTCGATGACGACGAGCGACAGCGCATCGCCGCGCACGTCCACGCCTTCCCAGAAGCTCTGGCTGCCCACCAGAATCGCGTTCCCGTAAGCGCGGAAGCGCTCGAGCAATTCGGTGCGGCTCGCGTCGCCTTGCACGAGCAAGGGCGTGCTCCAGCCGCGCGCCTCGATCGTGTCACGCAGCTTAGCGGCGATGCGATCGACCGCGCGCAGCGTCGTGCACAGCATGAACACGCCGCCACCCGATGCCTCGATTGCCGGCAGAGCGGCATCGAACACGGCGTCGGTGAATTGCGGCGACGACGGCTGCGGCATATTGCGCGGCACGTACAGCAAGCCCTGCTCGGGATAATCGAACGGGCTCGGCAAGGTCATCGAGCGGCGCGAGCTCAAGCCCATCTGCGCCGCGTAGTGCGTGAAGTCGCCGCGCACCGACAAGGTCGCCGACGTGAAAATCCACGTGCGCGGCACGCCCGCGCGCTGCTTCGCGAAGATCGGCGCGACCGAGAGCGGCGTCTCGTGCAACTGCACCGTGTGCGAGAACACTTCGACCCAGCGGACCTTTTCGTCGTCGCTCGGGTATTCTTTCGCGGCTTCGCCCTCGCCTTCGGGCTTGCGCGCCGGCTCGGCCACTGCGGCGCCGGTCCAGCCCGCGAGAATGCCCTGCAACTCGCGCGCGCGGCGCATGCACGTGCCCAGCGATTCCGCACGCTCGGCCTGGCCGGCGAGCGCCGTCGCGAGTGTGCCCAGTTCGGTCTGCAACGCGTCGAGCGCGTCGAAGAGCGGATGGTCGTCGGGCAACTGCGTGATCGACAGCCGCAGCGAATCTTCCTTGAACGCGAGGCGCACGTCGCGCGCGGCGCGTTCGACGCCCGCAGCGAGCTTCACCCACTCCACCGCATCGCGCGCATGCGCGAGACCTTCCGCGACACAATCGCGCGCGAGTTCGAGGAACTGCGCCGTCGAGAGCGTCTCGCCGAAGAACAGCGTGGCGGTTTCAGGCAACTGATGCGCTTCGTCGAAGATGATCGTGTTCGCGCTCGGCAGCAATTCGGCCATGCCGGTGTCGCGCAGCATGATGTCGGCGAAAAACAGATGGTGATTCACCACCACGATGTCGGCCTGCTGCGCTTCGCGGCGCGCGTGCATCACGAAGCAATCCTTGTAATGCGGACACTCCTGGCCGAGGCAGTTGTCGCGCGTCGAAGTGACCATCGACCACACGGCCGCCGTCTCCGGCACGCTCGCGAGTTCGGCCTTGTCGCCCGATCGCGTGATCTTCGCGAAGCGGATGATCTCCTGCAGATACGAGGTTTCCTGGCGCGACGGCAAGCGGCCGTTGTCGGCCGTGCGTTGCAGGTAGTAGTGACACAGGTAGTTCGAGCGGCCCTTGAGCATCGCGACGCTCACGGGCACCGCAAGCGCGTCGCGCACGGTGGGAATGTCGCGCGCGAAGAGCTGATCCTGCAAGTGCTTCGTGCCCGTGGAGACGATCACCTTGCCGCCCCACAGCATCGCCGGCACGAGATACGCGTAGGTCTTGCCCGTGCCCGTACCCGCTTCGACGATCAGCGTGTTGTCGCCCGAATCGGCGCGCGACGCTTCGTCGCCATTCGCGGCAGCCGGCGCGGGTGCGCCGCGTTCCAGACGGCGCGCCGGACGCGACTGCAATTCGAACGCGGCAGGATCGGGCTGCGCCTGTGCGGCGGCTTCCATCGCGGCGGCCACGGCGCTCGCCATCTCGATCTGCGCGGCACGCGGACGATAGCCATCGATCTCGCGCGCAAGCAAGCCGTCGGCGGCAAAGAGTTCCTGGAGTTCGGCGGCGCGACGCGTGCTCAGCGCGGGCGATGCGGCTTGCGCGGCGCGAGCGTCACCAGCCTGCGCGCCGCCATCGCGTGCAGGCTGGGTTCGGGAAACGGTCGTTGAATTCAAGGCAAGCGGTTCCTGCTCGGTCCTCGAGGCACAGCCCGACTGCGGCCGCGCCCCGGCGCCTGCCGGGACCCGGAATCAGGCGTGCCCGTTCGAGGTCTTCGTTGAATCGGGGTCCAGCTGCAGTTGCAGCAGGATGATGTTGTCCTTGAGCTTGAGCTTGCGCCTCTTCAGCTTCTGCAGTTCGAGATCGTCGAAGTCCGACGTCTCGCAGAGCCTCTCGATCTGACGATTGAGGTCGCCGTGTTCCGATTCCAGTTGCAGAATGCGGTCACGAAGGACCTCGCCTTTGACTTCACGATGCTCGCGCATGCTCGCCTCCTCGTCATGATCGGCGCGCGCCGTGCGAAGGGTCGCGCGCCTGAGGTTGCTGACCGGCTGAAAAAGCGTGGTGCTACTGGCCCTGCGATTGCTGTTTTTGCTGCTGCTGTTGCTGTTGTTCCTGTTGCTGCTTTTGTTGCGCCTGCTGCTGCGCCTTCTCGGCCGCCTGTTTCTGACGCGCTTCGACGTCGGCCTTGTGCTTCGCCGCCTCGTCCTGCTTCTGCTGGAAGCGTTCAGCCTTCTGGTTGCGCTCCTCCGCCTTCTGCTGGCCTTCGGCGCGCGCCTGGTCGAGCTGCTTCTGGAAATCCGATTGCTTCTTGTCGTACGCCGCCTGATTGGCCGCGCGCTGCGACTGGGCCTGTTCGCCCTGACGCTGCGCCTGATCCAGCGCGTGCTGGCGCAGCTTGTCCTGATACGCCTGCTCGTTCGCGGCGCGCTGCGGCGCTTCGGCCTGGCGCTGCGCCTGATCGAGCGCATGCTGACGCTGCTTGTCCTCGAACGCCTGCGCGCTCTTCGCCTCATTCGCGGCGCGCTGCGGTGCGTCCGCTTCGTCGCGCGCGCGTTGCAGGGCGGCCTGCTCGTCGCGGCGACGCGCGTTGTCGGCGCGCTGCTCTTCGTCGAGCTGCAACTGCTTCTGGCGGATGTCCGCCTGCACCACGCGCATCGTGTCGCGCGCCTTGCTCAGACAGTGATTCACGAAGAACTTGTCGTAGCAATTGTGCTGCGCCACGCCGTAGCGATAGTTGTTCTCCGCCGTGCGCCGGTCGAGCACCTTCTGACGCGCGGCAAAATCGTTCTGCACGTCGGTGTTTGCTGCACCCGATGCCGCGATCGCAGCCGAAGCCGGCAAGCCCGAAGCCGCTGCGCCCGAACCTATCGGACCGCCCACTTCCACCGGGCTCGCGCCTTGCGCGCCGCTAACCGCGGGAGCGCCCGACACTGCCTGCTGGGCGGCCTCGTCTTGCGCGAGGGCCGGAACGTTCGCCATCGCCAGCAACGCGACGGCACAAACCGCCGCGCGGGCGGAGGTCCGCCATGCAGCGCCTTCGCGCGCAACGGACCGGACAGGTGACAAACGGGATGGGATCAACGTCTTCTGAGGGCAGCGGAACATGGGGGAAATTCTAACACCCCCCGACTCGAGCGCTCCGCCATTTATGGCAAAATGCCCCGCTCCACCGGCCAGCGGGCGTTCCCTCGCGGGTGCGCTCCGCCCGGTCGTCGGACCGAAAACCGGACTGCAAACCGATCCTCGCAGGAATATCCAGACCCTATGACGGAAACCGTAGCACTCAAGATCGTCCAGCGTATCGCCACCGAATTGAACGTTCAACCGCGTCAGGTGGCGGCCGCCGTCCAGCTTCTCGACGAAGGAGCGACCGTTCCGTTCATCGCCCGCTACCGCAAGGAAGTCACGGACAATCTCGACGATACCCAGTTGCGCACGCTCGAAGAGCGTCTGCTGTATCTGCGTGAACTCGAAGAGCGCCGTGCCGCGATCCTCGCGAGCATCGAAGAGCAAGGCAAGCTCACCGACGAACTGCGCACCGCCATCGAGACCGCCGACAGCAAGCAGGTTCTCGAAGACCTCTATCTGCCGTACAAGCCCAAGCGCCGCACGCGCGCGCAGATCGCGCGCGAAGCCGGTCTGCAGCCGCTCGCCGACGCGCTGCTCGCCAATCCGCTGCTCGATCCGCAGACGGAAGCCGCGCAGTACGTGGACGCGGAGAAAGGCGTCGCCGACGTGAAGGCCGCGCTCGACGGCGCGCGCGACATCCTCTCCGAACAGTTCGGCGAAACGGCCGAACTGCTCGGCAAGCTGCGCGACTGGCTGCAAAACCAGGGCAAGGTGACGTCGACCGTGATCGAAGGCAAGGAGAAAGAGGAAGGCGAGAAGTTCCGCGACTACTACGACTACTCCGAGACCATCAAGACCGTGCCGTCGCACCGCGCGCTCGCGCTGTTCCGCGGCCGTAACGCCGGCGTGCTGATGGTCAAGCTCGGCCTCGGCGGCGAGCTCGATGCGCAGACGCCGCATCCGGGCGAAGGCCATATCGCGCGCCACTTCAACATTTCGAATCTGGGCCGCCCCGCCGACAAGTGGCTCTCCGACGTGTGCCGCTGGTGCTGGCGCGTGAAGGTGCAGCCGCACCTCGAAAACGAACTGCTGACGAACCTGCGCGAACTGGCCGAGACCGAGGCGATCCGCGTGTTCGCGCGCAATCTCAAGGATCTGCTGCTGGCCGCGCCGGCCGGTCCGAAGGCCGTGATCGGCCTCGATCCGGGTCTGCGCACGGGCGTCAAGGTGGCCGTGGTCGATCGCACCGGCAAGCTGCTCGCGACCGACACGATCTACCCGCACGAGCCGCGCCGCGACTGGGACGGCTCGCTCGCGAAGCTCGCGCGCATCGCCGCGCAGACGCAGGCCGAACTCGTCAGCATCGGCAACGGCACCGCTTCGCGCGAGACCGACAAGCTCGCGAGCGAACTGATCGCGAAGCATCCCGAGTTGAAGCTGCAGAAGATCGTCGTGTCCGAAGCGGGCGCGTCGGTTTATTCGGCGTCCGAACTGGCGGCGAAGGAATTCCCCGAGCTGGACGTGTCGCTGCGCGGCGCCGTGTCGATCGCGCGTCGTCTGCAAGACCCCCTCGCCGAACTCGTGAAGATCGAGCCGAAGGCGATCGGCGTCGGCCAGTATCAGCACGACGTGAACCAGCGCGAACTCGCGCGCTCGCTCGACGCCGTGGTCGAGGACTGCGTGAACGCCGTGGGCGTCGATGCGAATACGGCTTCGGTCGCACTGCTCGCACGCGTGTCGGGTCTGAACTCGACGCTCGCACGCAATATCGTCGATTACCGAGATGCGAACGGTCCGTTCCCGTCGCGCGAACATCTGAAGAAGGTGCCGCGCCTCGGCGACAAGACCTTCGAGCAGGCCGCGGGCTTCCTGCGCATCAACAGCGGCGAGAATCCGCTCGATCGCTCGTCGGTGCACCCGGAAGCGTATCCGGTCGTCGAGCGCATGCTCGCGAAGATCCAGCGCACGATCGGCGACGTGCTCGGCAGCCGCGAGGCGCTCTCGGGCCTCTCGCCCGCTGAGTTCGTCGACGAGCGCTTCGGTCTGCCGACCGTGCGCGACATTCTCTCCGAGCTCGAAAAGCCGGGCCGCGATCCGCGTCCCGAGTTCAAGACGGCGACGTTCCGCGACGGCGTCGAGAAGGTCTCCGATCTCGTGCCGGGCATGGTGCTCGAAGGCGTCGTGACCAACGTGGCGGCGTTCGGCGCGTTCATCGACATCGGCGTGCATCAGGACGGTCTCGTGCACGTCTCGGCGATGTCGACGAAGTTCATCAAGGACCCGCACGAAGTCGTGAAGGCCGGTCAGGTCGTGAAGGTGAAGGTGCTCGACGTCGACGTGAAGCGTCAGCGTATCGCGCTCACGATGCGTATGGACGACGATCCCGCGAGCGCGGCGCAGCGCGCCGGTGGCGGCGCGGCGAGCGGCGGCGGCCGTGATCGCAACGACCGTGGCGGCAACGCCAATCGCGGTGGTCAGCGTTCGCGCGGCGAAGAGCCGGTGAACGCAATGGCGGCGGCGTTCGCGAAGCTCAAGCGCTGAGGTCGGTCACACACGGCGCGGGCCGCGCGCAATGCGAGCCCGTGCCGAGCTTGAAGCGCTTGAAGCCCATGAAGCGCTGAGCCGCGCGAAAATCGCGCAATAAAAAAGCCGCCCTCGGGCGGCTTTTTTGCGTCATGAAGCAAACGATCAGATCTCGATCTTCGTCCCCAGCTCGACCACGCGATTCGCGGGAATGCTGAAGAAGTCGGTCGGCTTGGCGGCGTTCTGGTGCATCCACGCGAACACACGCTCGCGGA
This sequence comes from Paraburkholderia sp. Ac-20347, assembly GCF_017104805.1. NCBI lineage: Bacteria > Pseudomonadati > Pseudomonadota > Betaproteobacteria > Burkholderiales > Burkholderiaceae > Paraburkholderia > Paraburkholderia sp. Ac-20347. The sequence continues at coordinate 12,024 of NZ_JAAGPN010000159.1, forward strand.
AGATCGACATGCCTGGCAATTGCGTCGGCACCACCGTTTCGCGCGCGAGGAAGAACGACGTGTCCATCATCTCGAACGACATGCCTTCGATGCGGCCGATCTCCTCGAGCACCGCCTTCACGTCCGGCGTTTCGTTGAAGCCGTAATCGGCCTTCACGAGATAGAGACCGCCGCCGATATCCTTCACGCTCACGCGCTCCGCGTTCGACACGTACGGAATGTCGCGAATCTTGAACGTGAGGAAAATCGTGCGCTCGTGCAGCACCTTGTTGTGCTTGAGGTTGTGCAGCAGGCTCACCGGCACGAGCGTGTCGCTGCCCGTCAGATAGATGGCGGTGCCGGACACGCGGTGCGGCGGATGCGCGAGCAGACCTTGCAGGAAGGGCATCAGCGGAATGCCGTCGGCGGCCGTGCGCTCCTTCACGATCATGCGGCCTTTGAACCACGTCATCAGCAGGAAGAACAGCAGCGCGCCGATACCGAGCGGCAGCCAGCCGCCTTCCTCGACCTTGAGCAGATTCGCGCCGAAGAAGCCGAGGTCGATGATCAGCAGGCCCGCGATGATGAGCCCGACCAGCCACTTGTTCCACTTCCACAGCTTCGTCATGACGACGCTCACGAGGATCGTGGTCATCACCATGGTCGCGGTCACGGCGATACCGTACGCCGCCGCCAGGTTATCCGAACTCTTGAAGCCGACCACGATGCACAGAATGATGAACAGCAGCATCCAGTTCACGACCGGCACATAGATCTGGCCGATGGCGAGATCGGACGTGTGCAGCACCTTCATGCGCGGCACGTAGCCGAGCAGGATCGCCTGGCTCGTCAGCGAGTACGCGCCCGAAATGACGGCTTGCGACGCGATCACCGTAGCAACCGTCGAGAGCACGACGAGCGGCAGGAGCGCCCAGTCCGGCGCGAGCAGGAAGAACGGATTTTCGATCGCGTGGTGATCCTGCATCAGCAGTGCGCCCTGACCGAAATAGTTGAGCACCAGCGAGGGCATCACGAGCCCGTACCACGCGCAGCGGATGGGCTTCGCGCCGAAGTGCCCCATGTCGGCGTAGAGCGCCTCCGCGCCGGTCAGCACCAGCACGACCGAGCCGAGCACCACGTAGGCCTGCAGCAGATGCGCGCTCATGAACGAGAAGGCGTAGTACGGATTGAGCGCCGCGATCACGCCCGGCTGCTGCACGATGCGCGAGACGCCGAGCACGGCGATGGTGATGAACCAGATCACCATGATCGGCCCGAACAGGCGGCCGACGAGCGCGGTGCCGTGACGCTGGATCCAGAACAGCGCGATCAGGATCACCATCGTGAGCGGCAGCACCAGATGCGTGAGCTTGGGCGCGGCGATTTCCAGACCTTCGACGGCCGACATCACCGAGATGGCCGGCGTGATCACCGCATCGCCGTAGAACATGCAGGCGCCGAAGATGCCCAGCGCGGTGAGCACGACGACCGAGCGGCTCTTGCGGTCGAGCGAGCGCAGCGCGAGCGCCATGAGCGCGAGCACGCCGCCTTCGCCGTTGTTGTCGGCGCGCATCACGATGAGCACGTATTTGACGCTGACGACGATCATGATCGCCCAGAACAGCAGCGAGATGACGCCAAGGATGGACGTATTGGTAAGCGGAATGCCGTGAGAAGGGCTGAACGCCTCTTTCAGGGAGTACAGCGGGCTCGTGCCGATATCGCCGAACACCACGCCGATGGCCGCTACGGCCAGGGAAGGTAGCGGCTGTTTTGCCACGTGCGTGCTAGTTGTCATATACGCAGAGATCCGTTTGAGGCGGAAAAATTCGAGCGCTATTCTAAACCGGCTACGGGCGGAACCAGAGTGGCCGTTGTGACCCCGCGACGTACCCTTGTCCCCGCGCAGTTTAGCATTGGCGCTTTACCGCGGTCAGCCGTCTGTGCCCCGAGCGGCGACCTTGCGCGTAAAAACGCGCCGAAACCCGCCGAAATGCACCGACGCGCGCCTCGGCGGCAAAAAAAAACGGAGCCTCGAAAGGCTCCGTTCATGGACTGGCCGCGCCGCGCAGGCCCGAAGGCCGCGGCGGCACGCCAGCGTGCATCAACCCTGCGAATTCTGCTGCTGGGCTTGTTGCAGGCCGCGCTTGATCCACGCGCCGAGGTTGTGCGGACGCACCGTGTCCCACTCCTCGAACGGCTGGTGGATCCAGGGGTTCGTCGGCAGATGCTGGACGAAATAGTCCGGCTTCACCTTCGAGCAGCCCTTGTACCAGAGCACGGCCGAGCGCACGCCGGTCACGGCCGGGTAACGCTCCTTCAGGTGCTCCTGCACGCGTGCGAGCGTGACGCCCGAATCGACGAGGTCGTCGACGAGCAGCACGTTGCCTTCGAGGTGACCGCGCGTCATCGTGATGTACTGCGCGATGTCGAGATCGCCCTGCTCCGTGCCCGCCGCTTCGCGGTACGAGCTGGTCGCAAGGATCGCCAGCGGCAGATCGTAGATGCGCGAGAGCTGGTCGCCCACGCGCAGGCCGCCGCGCGCGAGACACAGGATCTGATCGAATTTCCAGCGCGATTCGTGCACCTGAAGCGCGAGCATTTCGATCAGCCGGTGGTATTCGTCCCAGCCGACCCACAGGTTCTTGTCGTCGTTGCGCGGGTCCATCATTTGAATCATCTTTGCTTCTACCTTCTTGCTACTTAGACCTTGAACGGATGACGCAGCAGGATCGTTTCGTCGCGATCCGGGCCGGTCGAAACCATGTCGATCGGCACGCCGGCGACTTCCTGCACGCGCTTCAGGTATGCCTGCGCACTCTGCGGCAGCGCGTCGAACTGCGTGATGCCGATGGTGCTTTCCTTCCAGCCCGCGAAGGTCTCGTAGACCGGCTCGCAGGCCGCCACTTGCGAGGCGCCGCGCGGCAGGATGTCCACGTCCTGGCCGTCGACCTTGTAGCCAACGCAGAGCTTCACTTCTTCGAGGCCGTCGAGCACGTCGAGCTTGGTGATGCACAGGCCCGTCACGCCATTGATCTGGATCGAGCGGCGCAGCGCGGCGGCGTCGAGCCAGCCGGTGCGGCGCGGACGGCCCGTGACCGAACCGAATTCCTTGCCGACCTTCGCGAGCGTGAGGCCCACTTCTTCCTGGCGATCGGCGTTGTCGGCGTCGTACAGTTCGCTCGGGAACGGGCCCGAACCGACGCGCGTGCAGTACGCCTTGGTGATGCCGAGCACGTAGTTGAGCTTTTGCGGACCGACGCCCGCGCCCGCCGACGCCGCACCTGCGACGCAGTTGCTCGACGTGACGAACGGATAGGTGCCGTGGTCGATGTCGAGCAGCGTGCCTTGCGCGCCTTCGAACAGCAGGTTGCCGCCTTCGTGATTCACGTCGTACAGGCGACGCGACACGTCCGTGACCATCGGCTTCAGGCGTTCGGCGTAAGACAGCATCGTGTCGAGCGTCTGCTGATAGTCCACGGCCGGCGCGCCCAGGTACTGGGTCAGCACGAAGTTGTGGTAGTCGAGGTTCTCGCGCAGACGCGCGGCGAACGTTTCCGGCTCGAACAGATCCTGCACGCGCAGACCGCGACGCGCGACCTTGTCCTCGTACGCCGGGCCGATGCCACGGCCGGTCGTGCCGATCTTCGCGGCGCCGCGCTTGGCTTCGCGCGCCTGGTCGATGGCGATGTGGTACGGGAGGATGAGCGTGGTGGCTTCGGAGATGAAGAGGCGCTTCTGAACGTCGATGCCCGCTTCTTCCAGCTCGCCGATTTCCTTGAACAGGGCTTCAGGCGAGAGCACCACGCCGTTGCCGATGTAGCAGGCGACGCCGGCGCGCATGATGCCCGACGGGATCAGTCGGAGAATGGTCTTCTTACCGCCGATGATGAGAGTGTGGCCGGCGTTATGACCGCCCTGGAAACGCACCACGCCTTGCGCGTGGTCCGTCAGCCAGTCGACGATCTTGCCCTTGCCTTCATCGCCCCATTGGGTGCCCACGACGACGACGTTGCGTCCCGGGGTTACATTCACTGCGCTGGCAGACATGGTGTTTCGTTAGCTGGTTAAAAACGTATTCTACCTGGGTTCGGCGACAAGACCGCCTTTTTTTCCCGAAATTCCAGGAATTTCCTTTTGCGCTCAACAGCCTGCGCAGCAAGACGCCCTGCCCGGCAGGTACGCCGGGCGTCGCGTTATGTCCGCTTTGTGGCTGCTTTGTGACGGCTTTGCGAGCGCTGTGCGACCGCGTTTCGCGCGCTACACGACCGTTTAAGCGCGCGTTTCGACGACCCAGGCGCCGTTGCGCTCGACCAGCGTGCGGTCGCAGGCAAACTCGTCCATGTCGTGATCGTGACCCGGCAGCGCCTGGATGACGACTTCACCCGCGTCGCGCAGGGCCGCAACGGCCGCGCGCAGCGCTTCGTCGTGCTTCCACGGCGCGAGAATCGCGCTGCTGCGCGCTTCGACCGGCGAAATACGCGCCACTTCGCGCAGATCGAGCGAGAACCCGGTTGCCGCGCGAGCGCGGCCGTAGGCCTCGCCCACCTTGTCGTAACGGCCGCCGCGCGCGACGGCGTTCGGCACGCCGTCCACGTAGGCCGAGAACATCACGCCGCTGTGATACGCGTAGCCGCCCAGATCGGCGAGATCGAGCGCCAGTTCCGCGCCTTCGATTTCGCCGAGGAGGAACGCCAGGTCGTCGAGCGCGCGCGCGATGCCCGGCAGCGCCGGCAGACGCTTGCGGGCTTCGTCGATCACGCTCGCGTCGCCGTACAGCGTCGGCAGTGCGCGCAGCGCGTCGCGCGTGACCGGCTCGAGCTTCGCCGTGAGTTCGGCCAGACGCGGCACGTCCTTTCCTGCGAGCGCTTCATACAATGCGTCGCCGAGCGCGGCAGCGGCCGGATCGGCTTCGAAGATCGCCGCGAGCACGCCCGCGTGCGACAGATCGAGGCGCACTTGCGTAAGGCCCGCGAGACGCAGCGCGTCGAGCATCAGCTGCTGGATTTCGAGGTCGGCTTCGAGGCCGGCGTGGCCATAGATTTCCGCGCCGATCTGGATCTGCTCGCGCGTGGCGTGCAGGCCGCGCGGCAGCGTATGCAGCACGTTGCCCGCGTAGCACAGGCGCGTCACGCCTTGACGATTCAGCAGATGCGCGTCGATGCGCGCGACCTGCGGCGTCATGTCGGCGCGCAGCCCGAGCGTGCGGCCCGAGAGTTGATCGACGAGCTTGAAGGTGCGCAGGTTCAGATCGCGCCCGCTGCCCACGAGCAGCGACTCGAGGTACTCGAGCAGCGGCGGCATGACCATTTCGTAGCCATAGGCGCGAAAACGGTCCAGCAGGCGGCGGCGCAGTTCTTCGATCTTGCGCGCCTCGGAAGGCAGCACGTCGGCGATATTCTCGGGAAGTAACCAGGTCGACATCGGTGAGTCCTACGACAAAAAGGGCCACGCAGGCCGGCGGCGCACGCGAAGGCGCGCCTCACTCGGGCCATGAACGGACCGGACGATAGAAACGGCGCGCCCCTCGCGGCGCGCGCCTTGAATTCAGGTGGCGAGCATGAGCAGCACGAGGCCGAGCGCCATCACGATCAACCCGCCAATCCGGATGTGATGCGGCGGCCGTTCCGCAATTCTACGGAAAGTGTCGCGCCACGCCGTCGGAAAGACGAACGGGAACATGCCCTCGATAATCAGCATCAGTGCGATCGCGAGCAACAGGGAGCCGGCTATGTCCATGCGAAGAAATGCGCCGCGCACACGCGCGGCGCCTGTGTCTCAATTTAGTGTTTGCGCGACGCGGCGGGAGCCTGCGGCGCGTCTCCGTTCGGACTGCGCATGAAGCGAAAGAAGTCGCTCGACGAATCGACCACGACGACGTCGCCCGGCTTGAAGCTCTCGCGATACGCCTGCATGCTCTGGTAGAAGCGATAGAAGTCCGGATCGCGGCCGAATGCCTGCGCGGCGATTGCAGCGGCCTTGCCGTCGCCTTCGCCCTTGATGGCCTGCGCCTGGCTGTACGCGTCGGCGACCACGCCCTGCTGCTTGCGCTCGGCGTCGTCCTTGATCTGCTGCGCTTCGGCGGCGCCCTTCGCGCGTTCGTCGGCGGCGGCCTGCTCGCGTGCCGCGCTCATGCGCTTGTAGACCACGTTGGCGACTTCCGCCGGGTAGTCGATGCGCGTGAGCTGGATCGCGATGACGTCGATGCCGAGCGGCGCGGCGGCCGTCTTGAGCGCGTCGCGCGCGGCATTGGCGATCGCTTCCTGCTGTTGCAGCGCGTCGGACAGCGTGACCTTCGAGAAAGCGTCGGCGAGCGCGTCGCGCGACAGCGAAGCGAGCCGGTCGGCCAGCGTCTGCGTGTCGCCCTTGGTCGCGCCAAAGAGCTTGAGCGGATCGGCAACGCGATAGCGCACCACCGGATTCACGAGCAGCTCCGACTTGTCCGAGGTCGTGTAACGGTCGGCGTCGGGTGCGTCGAATGCCTGAATGCGGGTGTCGATAAACGTCGCGACCTGAAACGGCGGCGGCAGCTTCACGTGCAGGCCCGGCTCCGCGAGCGAAGCCTTCGAGCCGCCCGACGACGACACGACCGCCACATGACGCGGATCGACGACGAACACCGACGACGAAGCCAGCAACACCACCACCACGAAGGCGACGACGAACGCAATGATCTTGTTCATATCGGCGCTCCGTTATTGCACGTCGTCTTCGCGACCGCGCGAACGGAACGCGTCGCGCGAACGGAAGGCATCGCTGGCCGCCTGCGCGGCGTCGCTGGCCGAAGGCGCGGGCGCCGCGCCTTGCTGCTGGGCGCCCTGCTGCGCGTTTTGCGGCTGGGGGTTCTGAGGATG
>NZ_JAAGPN010000160.1:0-18738 GCF_017104805.1 Paraburkholderia sp. Ac-20347
TGCCAACATGCTCACCGTAATCACTCCGGTTCTCCTGCTTGGCGTCCAAGCAGGCATTGAACATGTGGGTCAGTTTTCGATGCAAATTTCTAGTGGAAGTGGGTCAGTTTTGCACGCACCTCAACAGTCTGACCATCGGCGGTCACGATGAACTGCTCGGACGTGCCATTGAACTTGTAGTACCGGCCCTTCTGCTCGCCCGAACCGAGGTGATGCACATCGGCAACCGTCACGTTGATCACGCTCGGCGAAAACTTGAAATACGTCTGGCCCCCCTCGTCGAACACGGACTCGAGATGCGCGGCGTTGCCCGCCGGAAAGTCGTACACCGTGCCCGCGTTGCGCGCGACCTCAACGTGGTTCGTCGCATCGGCAACGACGAAGCGATCTGCGCGGTCAATCGTCATCACCCCGGCGTCCGCATCCCACTTCGGGTGCAGCGATTTGCCGTCAGCCGTGGTGAATTTCAGGTCCTTCGGCTTCGAGACGAAACGGATCTGCGTGTGCGTGTCGTCGCCGTCACGGATGGCGTTTGCGCCGAAGTACTTCGCGAGCAGGAACTCGGGCGCGGAAACGTCAGGCGTTCTTGTCGCAACGGTCGCGACCGGCTGCGACGACGCGGCCACCGCGTAATTCAGCGCACCGGACTTCTCGACGTCGCGGCGCAGACGCACGTGACGCGTGTCGAAGTCGACATCGGCGTAGAGTCCGCTCGCATTCATCAGGCGGTCCAGTGCGTGCAGCCAGTTCTCGCCCGGCTGCGTTTCGAAGCGCGTGGCGGCCGTTAGATCCACGTCCTTCTGCGCCGCGCCACTCCAGCCCTGTGGCACCAGCGCCTTGACCATCGAGGCAACTGGCATGTTCGCGTTGAGACTGCGCACGGGATCGAGCGCGCCGTGCTCGCCGATGAGCGCAAGACGGCCACTGAAGCCTGCGAACGCCACCGGCTGATCGTCGCCCGCACCGGGCACGACACCGTGCCCGCCGATGAAGCTGTTCGCGCGGTTCCACGTTGCGGTCGCGGTGTGGCCTGCCACGCTGTACTGGATCGACATGGGCGTGCCGTCGACCACGATATAGGGGCCTTCGGGATGGCTGCCTGCGACGGTGATGGCCTGCCCCGCGCGCGGCTGGATGTAGGTCTTCGATCCGTCGTTGAAGATCAGTGCGGGCCGCTCGGCGATGCCAGCCGCGACCTCGTAGTCGAAATCGAACGGGTCGGTGTTGGCGGCATTCGCGAACGGCGCAGCCAGGAGCGCGCCGAGGATCACGATACGGATAACGGTCTGCTTCATAAGCCGGCGTTGATCTGGTTGAGGTGACGCACGAAACGCGCGAGATAGGCGCTGCCCGGGGCGGGGTTCGCGCTGTGGTAGTACGCGATCGCCTTCGCGACCGAGCGCGTGCTCTGGAAGTTCTCGTTGAGAATGGCCTCGGCCACGCGCACGTTCGTGGCAGGCGAAAGCGCGTCCCAGGGCGAGGCAAATCGCTGGTGGTGATACCGCCAGTTGATCTGCATGATTCCGACGTCGAAGTCAGACCGGCCTGCCGCGATCAGCGCGCGCATCGCGCCATACGCGTCTTCGCGCGTGCGAAAGAAGAAGCCCCGGCCCGCGACGTTCAGCGTCCACGGCCACGCGCGGCCGTTGTAGGCCGACTCGTTCAGCGCAATGCCCGCGAGCACCTTCGGATCGACACTGGTATGCAGCAGTTCGAACGGCGTGACCACGCTCGCGCACGCCCAGCCGCCACGGCCTTCGGTCATCGCCGCCTGCGCGTCGTCGTCGAGCTCGGGCGGTTGCAGCCAGCCGCTGCGCACCATCAGGCCCGCGAGCGACACATCACGGGCATCCACTGACACGGTCATGCCCGCATCGTTGGAACTGCGCACCGGTTGCCCGAGCAGCGGCGCCGCCCATTCGTCAAACGGCGCAAGGCCGCAATACAGGACCGGCTTGCCGTCGAGCGTCGCCACCTCGCGCGCGCCGCCCGAACCGAGAACGAGCGAGACCGGGCTGATCACCTGTGTGATCGACTCCGCGTGCGCAGAAGCGGCGCACGCCAGCGTGAGGCACAGGGATGCAAGCGCGCGCCTAGCCACGGTACGGCTCCAGGTGAATGTCGCGGTTCACCTTGATCATGAAGCGGTCGCCCGGCTTGAGCGTGATCGTCGGCGGGATGTTCTGGTAGCGGCTCAGGATCGACTGCGCGGTTTGCGCGGCCACCTGCCCGGCCGTATTGCCGACCTGAGTGACGCCATACGGGCCACTCGTCGTCGAGCTCGTGTCGCTGCCGTCGAAACGGTTGAGCAGGGTGGCGGTGATAAACGACGCGCTGTAGATCTTCCAAAAGTGGTTGTTGACGTCACCCGAGAAGCCCGCGTAGCCGTTCTGGTCCGCGCCCTGCGCGCCATAGAGCGGCACCTGCTTGCCGTTGGGCAGGCGCATCTCGGTGGCGGCAACGAGGATGCTCTCCTGCCCGACCTTGATGTCGCTCTGGTACGGCGCGGTGATCATCGTGCCCTTCGGGATCATGAGACAGGTGCCCGTGAGGCTGTCATAGATATCCTGCTCGACCATCAGCGACGCTGTACCCGGCCGGTCGGAGTTTTCGCCTTCGGTCACGAGCACGCCGATGTGATGCGGCGGCGAGAGCGTGCACGCGCCCGACTGGCCAACGAAGCCCGCGCTCAGAAAGCCTTCGCCCGACGCTGACTGCGCTTTCGCATCCTTGATGAACTGCAGATCGCGCTGGGCGGACGAAGTCGTCGAAGCCGTGTTGCCCTGCCCCATAGCCGCGCTCAGCGCCTTGGCCTGCGCTTCAGCCGCGCCCGTCGCCGATTGCTGGGCCGCGGCCGCCTGCACCGCCATCTGCGCGGGCGTCATCACGCCCGGGACGCCGGGCTGACCGGTCGACTGCGCATTCTGCTGTTCGCTGACCTTTTTGCCCGGCGTGAAGATGGGCGAGGCGTAGATGGCGTCGACATTCGCCTGTGTGCCGAGATTGGGCGACGTCGTTTCCTTCGCGAACTGATCCACCGAAAGCGCGGGCTTCGTGGCCTGCGCGGGCGTGGATGCGCCGGCAGCCGCACGCGCCCTGCGTTCGGCTTCGCGCGCAGCGGCCTGCTGGTCCTGGATGATCTTGTCGATGTCTTCGCCGCTATGCGTGTGATCGACCGACGCAGCCATCTTTGCGGCCTTCTCGGCCTTTGCGTCCGCATCGGCCTGGCTCGCTTCCTTCGACTGGTAGTAGAAGCCAAGGCCGCCAATGACCAGCGCGAAGAGCATGCCGACGGCGAGCAGCGCGCCGCGTGGCGACTTGCCCTTGGTGACGCGCTCCTGATCGGTCGGCTGGGGGTTCTGGTTCGACATGCTCAGAACCCGAAGATGCCGCGGCGACCGCGCGTGATCGTGACGTCGTCGCTTCCGGCGCGCAGCACGATCTTGTTGGCGAGCTGCTGCACGACGATGTACTGGCCGCGGCGGATAAAGTTGGGCGCGATGTCATCGCCGTGATCCTTGACGATCGGCACGGCAAAAGGCGCATCGGCGGGCAGACGCAGCCAGACGAACTTGCCGTCATCGAAGACCGTCTCGGGCTTGAACGGCGCCGAGCCCGAAATCGTGTATTCGAAATTGAGCTTCTCGGGCGAGACGCCGAGCGGCCCCGAGTCGGTCGAGCTGCCGTGCTCTGCATCTGCACCGGCATCCACGCCAGCGCCTGTTCCTGCTCCGATGCCCTGCCCGATCCCGGCCGCATCACGCGCACGCGCCTTCGCCAGCAGCGACTGCTGATAGTGGAAGCGCACGCTCTGGTAGAACAGGCCACCGACCGGTGACGAGACGAGCGTGAAGTCGTAGTCGCGCAGGTTCGTCGTGATGTGCATCGTATTCACGAGCGACGGGCGCATCGGCTTGATGTACAGGTGGTTCGCGTTATCTGAATCCCACGTCCACGACACCGTGTCGCCAAATGCCGGATCGGAAACCAGCTTCTCGCCCGGGGCAAACTCGATCGTCGTGAGCTTCGCGGGCGCAGCCATCACCCGGTAGATCTGGTCGCGGCTGTAGTTGAAAACCACGATGCGCGCGTCGTTGGGCATCGTCACCGGATCGACACCGGTGTTGTACGGGTTCACCGGGCTCATCGGGTCGCCGATGATCGAACCGACATCGAGCGGGCCAGAGAGCGTCTGCAAGGACTGCGTCTTGCGCGCGGCGTGCGCGGGGACGGAGAACGCGAGCGCGCAGACGAGCGCGGCAAGCGGCACGAGGGAGCGGGATGCCGGGTTCGTCATGCGGTTTTTTGAAGCGTCCAGAATGGGAAGAAGATCCCGAAGGGGTTGGTGCCGATCGCGTCGTCGGAACTGGCTGGAACGATCTGGTAGCGCAGCGTCAGCGCGTAGCGCACTTCAACGGGTTTGTCAGACGGGAACTGGGTGGTGGTCGTCGTGAATTCGACAACGACGGTCGAGTCATCGAGGACGGACACGTTGATGACCTTCACTTCGCGAACGAGCTTGGGGTTGGCCGTGATGGTCTGGAATGGCGCGTCCTGCTTGAGCCAGGCGGCGAACTGGTTCTTGCCGTTGTCGACCATCTGCGCCTTGACGGCGTTGATGTTGCGAGCAAGACGGGACGTCTCGATGGTCGGCGTGAGCACGGGCTCGATCGTGAACCAGTATTCGACTGACTCGGAGACGGACTTCCGCAGCGCCTGATCGTCGGGCTTGTAGGCGGCGAGCTGGCGCACGAGCGGGTGCCCGCCCGCATCGGCGGAGACGCCGTAAGCCTTCACCACGGACGGCGGCGGCTGACGGGTCCACACTGCCCCGCCTGCGATGGCCGCGAGTACAAAGCAGAAGAGCTTCCAGTGGTTCGCTTCGACGCGCAGGCGCGTGCCTTTATCGAAGATGATCTTTTCGGGATCTTCTTCGGAGTAGCCGCCCGGAGCTGTGGACAGGGCGATCTGCTTTTTGGAACGACGGAAGAGAGGCATGACGCGCGCGCGCAAGACGAGTTGGTTCGCGTCAATTGAATCAGTGCGGCACCCCACGCTTTGGGGCAAAAGCCGAACTATTTTGCATACCATTACGCCGCGCTGCGTTTCGCGAGCCGAGGTGACAAGCGCCTGTCGGTGTTTTCGCGAAATGGTGCGGTTTTCGTGCAGCTTTTGACCAAACTGTAACGGTCGGTCGGTGTTACTTTTTGTCCCAACAATCCCACACCTATCGCGAAACAACTCCTTTCTAATAATCAACGACTTGTGCGCGAAATGTCTCTCTCAGGTGACAAGTGCCTGTCGCCTTTGATTCTTATAAGGAAAGAATCAACATTCCGATCGTGCCAAAACATCGGCGATTGTTTAGCACCCGATGGGGAATCGCGCCGTCAAGCAATGATAGGTCGCGGACTTGACAAGCTTTCTCGCGAACTATCTTGAGAGAGCCCTTCGCTACCACTTTGACACCATGGAACAACTCTTCGTCGTCCCGCAATCACTGAACAAACGCACTGCGCGCTCCATGCACGCTCAAATGCAGGATTTGGATATTTCCCGGTATGAAGTCGGGCTTTTCTATCGCGGAGTTCTGCGACAACAGATCTGGCCGTCGCAACGAGCGCTGGCGAAAGCACTCGGCATCTCGACCTCTAGCGTATCTCGTCTCATCGCACTGGCGAGCATTCCCGCGGCAGTGGTATCCGCGCTAGGAAGCCCAAACGAACTTTCGTTTCGTGTGGGTGAGCTTGTGCTTGGAGCGCTCAAAGTGTCCGGCGAACGCGCAGTGATCGAGAGAGCGATGGAAGCGAAGCGGTTGGGCTACCAAGAAGTTGAGGAGCGTATCGAGTACATCGTGTCTGATCGGGTACCGCAACAAAACGTCGGGGGAATTCGAGTTCGACTTGCGCGGGATAAGCAGAGCTTGCGTGTGGAAATGCCTCAGCTCTTGCGCTTGATGCCGCATCTTTCAGCCCTTGAAGAGTGGCTATCCAATTCGATTACTTTCTTTGAAGCGTCGGTACTCAGCAAAGTGGCCGTCGCGGCCCACGATGCACGCGGGGCCCGGCGGTCACCCCTCGATCGAACGGTCTCAACGGGGCAACAGAAGTCGGGCACTGAGAGGGTTAGACTTTAGCGTTCGGCCTGCGAATCACAAAACAAGAGCCGACGTGCTGCCACAGCTAGCGCGCCCTACCCTTTGCTACACGCGCTTTGTTATACACAAAGCCAGCAAAACCATCGCGGAGGTCCGGGTAGCGCTCAAACATCGTCTCGGAAAAATCTCCTGAGACGTCAATGCCCAGTCGACGCAATGTGAGCTTGCCTGCCGCACTAGCCTTGAACGTTCGACGCAAATCATCCCGCTGCTTTGACGTTGCTTCTTGGTAGATTTCCCAACCGCGGCGCACCTCATCGACGATGCGATTTTGCGCATGTACATCCTGAGCCGCGACTTGCAGAGCCATACGTGTTTCCACATGCTCTCTTGCATCGGCTTCACGTCGTTCCGCAAGTGCGAGCGTCTCCTGCTGCTCTACCATCAGGCGTTCAGCGTCCGACACAATCCAGCGCTCCTTCAGGGCTTTCATGAAAAAGCCCGCAGGGCTTTTCGATACCTTGCCGAGCTTTAGACTGAAGCGAGTGCGCTCAATGGCCTGCTCTAAGCGTTCGTCCGTGTACGTGTCGCGATCCGACGCAATCTGACCAAATTGAACGCTGGAGAGCCCGAACTCTTGCTTGAGCGTTTCGTACAGCACTTTCGCTTGCTCGTGCGTATGTAACAAGCGCTCCTCGACGGCTTTACGTTCGATGCGGAAACGGAGGCGACCGATCTTTCGCGACCCCTGCTCATTGCGAGTTTCGAAGGACAGGCGGAGGTCGGAAACGGCATTGATCTGCTCGACAGCTGGTCCGAGCCAGTCGCGCTTGAAATATTTGAACTCCTTCGCCTTTGCACCGATCGCTCCCTGCCAAGACCGTAGTTCATCGAGAGTGAACCATTCGGTTACGCCCTCATCTGCATACGGCAGTAGGTGGTCGTACATCACTCGCGCATAGCTAAGCGTGAACAGTGAAGTGATGCGAAGACTCAACCAGTGCGATTTCCCGGGACCACGAATTATGCCAATGAGGTCGGGCGGAACTCGAAACTGGAAACGGCCGCCGGCGTAGGAAATGCGACCGATCAACTGTACAGAGCCGAACGGCTTTGTACCGTCGGCCTCGGCTTCCGCTGTAGCCTGGATTAGAGCTCTCTGCGCTTCAGTGATGACCTGCTCGAGGTGAGCGTTGTTGCGGCTTGAGTACCGCATGAGCCACTTAAAGTAGTCGAGTTCGACGTCATAGAGATCGTGAACGCCGGACTCCTGAGCCACCACAAAATAAGCAGCATCGATCAACCGCCGCGCGGCAACACCAAGATCCACGATCCGAATGAGGACGTTTTTTCGGGCAAAGCCGATATCTTTTCGGGCGGCTTCGACCGGTAGGTCTTCCCCTCGTGCATCGTCGAAAAGCGCCAACGCCAACTGCCTGGACGTGGCTACCTGCCCTCCTGCCGTCATTCGACTCCCCTCGCCATCGTGGCCGCATATTTGTGCCGTACGGTACCGACGGCAAGGTGCGCTGTCAACACAGATCACCTCACCTTACCCAGCGTAGCCGCTCAAATCACCTCACCTTTTGCTGATCGGATCACAACTTACCTCACCGTTGCCGCCCAAACACCTCACCTTACGGGCCTAAATACCTCACTTTTGCGGGGTAAACGCCTCACTCATACGCTCAATCAACAGCACCTTGGACACAAAATTCCTCACCTTGCGAAGCTAACCCATTGTTTATATTGACAGACACTGTCGCTGTTAGTGGTTGGTAGGTTTTATGTTTACAAAAACAAACTAACCCCTGTTTTGCAATAACTGAAATGTGTGCGCTCCTTCCGTGCCTTGGAGCTACCACCCAGCGGAGAAAACGAAGATGAGTCGTAAAAATCCGCGACCACAAGGTGAGGCGAATTGTGATCCATCGAGAAAGCTGCACAGGAACGCGCGACTTTTGCCGCCCTAAGGTGAGGTGTTTTGTGTTGCTCTAACCGGCGACGCAACGGGGATTGAGGCGGTGCTTCGTAGCTAGGACGGCCTTCGGCTGTCCTATGGACCGAAACCCTCCCGCTAAGCGGTTGAAATTCAAACCTTTTCGAACAATTTGCCCCAGTGGGCCTCGAAAGGGTCGAATGTAATGGCAATTCTTCGGCACGACGAGTATTCTACGGTTCGACGGGCGAATGCTGCCAAACCGTAGAAATGGAAGGTGGGCGTTCGAAAATCGCCTCACCTTTGATGAAAGGGAATTTCCAATATGAATTTAAGCGAGCTTCCAAGTATCGATCGACGGGTGAAACTCACGGATTTCAGTGAGTTTGCTGATCGTTTGAAAGTGATGACGGACGAGCTTCGCGATCAAATCTTGGCACCGCGTCCGCGGAAGAATGCTCCGGTCTTCACGATCGGAGAACTGTCGGAGCTTTGTGGCCTTGATCGACAGAAGATCAATTACCTTGCGACCAAGGACAGCAGTGACCTGCCGGCGGGCGAAACGCACGGAACTGGTCGAGCACGGATCTTTTCATTGAAAGACGCCCGGGAATGGGTGCAAAAGGTCTCGACGATTTATCAGACGCCGCTTGTCACCGGCACTCGGGAACAACGCGGCCGTGTGCTGACAACGGCAAATTTCAAGGGAGGATCGTGCAAGACTACGACCTCGATGTGCCTTGGTCAAGGTCTCAGCCTGCGCGGCCGCAAGGTGCTCATGATTGATTTGGATCCGCAAGCGTCGCTGTCGGAGCTCTGTGGGCTATACGCGGAGAAGGATATTAATTGGGACGATACTGTTCTCCCCTACATCTACGATCCGAACATCGAAGGTGGCCTCGGGTCGAAAGTCCAGAGCACCTATTGGGACGGACTGGACATTATCCCCGCGCATAACTATCTGCATGATGCGGAATTTCACCTCCCCGCTGAGCAGAAGACGAATCCAGGATTCAAGTTCTGGTCGATTT
Source organism: Paraburkholderia sp. Ac-20347 (assembly GCF_017104805.1). NCBI lineage: Bacteria > Pseudomonadati > Pseudomonadota > Betaproteobacteria > Burkholderiales > Burkholderiaceae > Paraburkholderia > Paraburkholderia sp. Ac-20347. The sequence continues at coordinate 9,068 of NZ_JAAGPN010000160.1, forward strand.
TGCGTAACGGCATCGAGCCGCTCCGTACGCAGTACGACTACATCATTATCGACACGGCACCGTCGCTGTCCTATATGACGTTGAATGGACTGATGGCGGCCGATTCAATGGTGATGCCTTTGGTCCCAGAGAGTCTCGACTTTATTTCTTCCTCGTCGTTTTGGTCGTTGTTCGCCGAGGTTGCGAATGGCTTTGCCGAGCACGACGTCGATAAGACCTATGACTTCGTTTCCGTGCTCCTCTCGAAGGTTGACTACGGAACGACGTCGTCCGCACCGGTCGTTCGCTCGTGGACACAACGAGCCTACGGCGATTGGCTCCACGCGATTGAGATCCCAGCTAGTTCGGTCATGAGTAATGGTGCGCTCGCATTCTCCACCGTGTTCGATTTGTCACGTGCCGACACTGTGGCGAAGACGTTGGCGCGGGTAAAGCAGCCACTAATGGATTACTGCAAGTGGATTGACGATCAATATGTTGCACAGTGGAGGGCCGGCCAATGAGCAGCCTGCGCGACCGCATGATGGCCAAAACGGCCGACGTTCGAGCAACGAAAGATATCAAGCTCGCCGAACAATCAGAGAAGAACAAGACGCCGCTTACTGCGCCTGGAATGGCAGGAGCGTTAGCACAAGCACAGCAGCGGATTTCCGAGTTGGAAAAGGCTGGCTTGCCATCAGAGGTGAGAGTTGCCGATATCGTTCCGAATCCTTGGCAGCCTCGCCAGGTGTTTTCCGAAAGCAAACTGACTCAGCTTGCAGAGTCGATTCGAGAGTCGGGCCTCGTTCAACCCATTGTTGTCCGACGTAAGGACGCTGGCTATCAACTTGTTGCGGGCGAGCGACGTTGGCGCGCGCACAAGATGATCGAGAGGGAGATCATTAAGGTCTTTGTGGTCGACCTTTCAGACGAAGAGATGGCGTTGCTTGCGCTCGTCGAAAACGTCGCGCGGGAAGATTTGTCGGACTACGAGATTTCGCGTTCGATTCGGCGAACGGAAAAGGAGTTTCCGAGTCGCAAGCGCGTCGCCGAAGCTTTGGGGATTTCGCGTTCGGAGCTGTATAGATTTCTCTCATTTGCAGAGTTACCGGACTTTGTCATTCGGGACTTGGATGTGCAACCACGGTTGCTCGGAGCCCATGCAGCCCAGAACCTGGTTTCAGTGCTGCGCGATCAAGACGAAAACGCATTCGAACTTGCTAAGCAAGCTTGGGTGAAGGTCGTCGCTGGCGATCTAGATCAAACAAAGCTCGCGAAGGCCATCAAGCAAGCAATCGAAGACAATGGGAAGACGGACCATAACGTTAGTGATCGAAAGATTGAGAAGATATTCGCCGGCGGAAACCAGGCCGGATCCATTACCCGCGATTCGGTGGGCCTCACCGTGAAAATTAGAGCGGGACTGCTCACCGAAGAAAAGGAAAGGCAAGTCCGAGAGCTAATTTCCCAGCTTTTCACTGGCGCGACATAAATTTTGTGTGAGCCACGAAGCCCGATTTATCGGGCTTTTTTTACGTCTTTTGTGTGGCGTGATGTACGGATATAACGCGACTCGATCATTCGGCTGAGAACCCCACGATAAAGGTGATGCAGATCTAAGTTTTCCCGATGGGGTGACTCTGTGGCGGAGGGGCATTTTCGTGTTGTTGGCGCTGCCCCCTTGAATCTGGAGTGTCCCCAATGGAGACACGGGCGATGAGTTTCTGGCGCTGAAACAGACATGCGCTGGCTGAATCGGATCTGCTCCAATGAAAACCTAGCGCAGTCGCTAGCTTACGTGACGCTACCTGTGGTGCGCGGCTTGGAGGCGCTTTCATCGCGGACACGCGGCGTGTGCTACTGGAGATGAATACGTGTCATCTCGCTTCGTGGCTGTGTGTCTCCAATGGAGACACACACGGTCAGCGGGCTGTTCCGACTTATGGCCAGAGAGAGGCGGCCCTTCAGCCCGGTTATAAGCCGAGTATGGAAGCTGTTGCGGTGTCCGTGCTTGTGTCGGATTATTTTGGCGTCGTACTTTCGGCCGAAATTCGGAGCGTGAGGCAGAGTGGCGGGAGACAAGGGAGCAACTCCAACCGATAGTGTCTCCATTGGAGACACAGGTTCGCGCTTGCTGGAAACAGCATAGTGCTCAGTGTTCAAGCGGGCGCGCGGATATATGTCGCTGGCGTTTCCCGCCCTGCATGGCCGCAATGGCGTGGCGCTTAATGCGACTGGTACAACTCTTGTGGGGACATTACCTTGGGAGGCTCTGCTCAAAAGTAACCTTTGTTGAGCAAATACCTATGTGCGCCGAGACACTCTGACAGCTCCGAGCGCGTTGATCTGAAATGAATGGCCAGAAGCACTAACAACGCTCAGGCGGATAAATGTGTCTCCATTGGAGACACTTCGTAGTGCGCCTAACAGTCCGTCTTGCCTTGCCGCAACGATCGGTTCGCGTTGATACGCCTGTGACGTGGGCTGCGATGAGTATTAAGGCGCATAGCCGGACATTTGCCCGGAGATTGCGAAGCGTTAGCCTAAGACTCCGGTTTAATCCCGGACTTCGTCCGCAAAGTCCGGGATTAAACCGGAGTTCCAAATGGTGAGATTAGGGCGATTGCGAGGTGTTTGTCCCACTTCGCCCAGCCGCGACTTTCGTGCGGTCGGTACCGACATTTGTAACTCCCCCGCGTTAGTAAGTCTAAGCGAGTGTGTATTAGCGATTGCCCCGTTTCATGGTCGGCGAGATTGCGGAGCTCGGCGGCGCGGTCGATGCTGGTGAGGTTTAACGAATCTTTTAGCTGGCGATCTTTGGAGTACCAAAGATACGGGGGGAAGAACTTAGAAATCTGTGCACTCAAGCAAGATCCGCGAATGCCCGCGTGACTATGCGTCAAGTATCAGCGCGCGCGACTTGTGGCGAGTTGGAGCAACCTTTTCACACTATCGCGGGCGGCCACTGGTTCGCCTGCCGCGCATGCGCTGCTACTTCGTCCATGCCGGCGTTCCGCACGCAGCCACGTTACAGTTTTCCACACTGCAGTGCAGACGCGTAGGCCTGCTTCGCAAATTTCGAGCGCCGTACCGCACCTCGAGAACTCGGAGGCGCTCGGTTAACCGCCCGCCGAGAAGCCTAGGGACAATCTGGGAGAACTGGAGCAACTTGGCTATTTCCTCGAACAGGAACCAGTGTCTGTCGCGATCAGCGCGCAGCCGTCGGATGTCCGGCCGCGCTCGGCAGTTCGTGCACAGCTCGGCACGCTCTTTCGACATTACGATGGGGGCCGGATGGGAGACGACCCGCGCGGGGAGGTTTCGGACTTTCCAACAGCGTGCTTGCGTGGCTGCTGACCGGGGTACGATCGCTAGGAGCCGCAGCGGACTATTAGCGGAAGACAGGAACCCGGCCTACCTTTCGACGGTGATGTAGAACAGGGAGGTTGCGATGCACAGCAACTCGCTGCCGGAGCGTTGGATAGGTGGATGTTAGTCGGCCGAGCGAATGTGTGCAGTGCGAGTGTACGGCTCACCCTCGGCGGCGGGGCTTGGAGGGGCCGATGTAGATGCTGAAATCGTCGAGCGCTTCTGCCTAGGGCGGTACGTTTGCTTGTCGCGCGTACCAGAAACAACCGTTCCGCTTCAGTGCGGGACTGTGAGAGGGGACATAGCCACGACTCCAACGGCGTTCGAGAGGCCGGTAGGCAGATAGGCGCGACTAGTGAGCCGGTTCGACGCCGTGCCGGGCGATGGCACCACCGCGGGATGCATGGCCCGGGTACTGGATCTGTCCTGGTCGCGAAACTTGCGTCGCACACGTCAGGCGTGTGACTAGTGGCGAACGCGGCGCCCAGTTCTGCGTTGGCGGGCGCACGCCAGTCGCGCACCGTGTGGGCAGCGGCGCGTGTGACGAACGCGCGGCTTCCGCATCGTCTAAAACATAGCGTTCGGGCATGCAGCCAGGATGCGGGTCGACAGCGGGGCGCAGGGCTTTATCCAACTACGTCATGCGATCGACGCGTGGAGTTCTACTTCTAGAAACGTCAGCATCCCCAACCTCTGCGCGAGCGCCATGCCGGTATCGGAGCCGGGCAGACTGAGAGATTCGCCGTGTGGCGTACACAGTTCATCCGCGCCCCTCACGCCCGGGAAAGTATCTCCTCGGGGCAAGCCGCCGAAGCTCATCTACAAGGTCCATCGCCGCCCCATCGCGGCAAAGGCCCTTGAAATGAGGGGGCAACGGATCACAGGGCCGCCGCCAGTCTGACACCTGTTTAGTTCCAACCTCGATGCGCTTGCCCGCGAAGTAGGACCCTCGGTACGGTTATGTGCGCTGGAGAGAAGGAGCGGATGTCCGTGGCCGCGATGGAGTCAGTCGTTCATTCGGCCATGTTATGGCGGGGGTGTGGCGCGGATTAGCCTTCGCCGAAGGCTATCCGTGGAACAATAAGGGTGCATTTAAGTGATTTATCTAAGTAATTGATTTTCAATAATAATCAACCGATTTTCGGACGATGTTTCACGTGAGGCTCCCATCAGAATGGTCGAAACGCCACGCGCGCGCTCCGCGGTTCGATACTACTCGGTTGCCGATGATGATTGTAGTGATTGATACGTATTTTGTAATTGAAATACGTCGATCGTGTGCTCAAGTATTCTCGGATCTCAACAGGAGGCCGCTCATGTATCGGAAGCCGTTCCGGGGCGGCGTGGCAGACGCTAAAACCAGGCGCTCGCCGCGCCAGCGGCCTTGCCACGAAGGCCCACGTCGGACCCGAAAACCCTGCGCGCCGCAGTCGACCACGTCGACGAGCAGCTGGACGGCGCACGGGCGTGCGACATCGCTGCGGTGTGGACCGAGCTTAGGGAGGATGTCGTGTTGGTGGGCATCACTTAACGGGATATCCAGTACGCGCGGGGCGATGAGCGGCCTTCGTGTGCGCCCGCGAAATACTGCTATCCCCCATCGGAAAAAACTGATCGGGCCGAGGCCTACGTTAGCTAGGGCTCGCCGAAACTGGACGACAACCACGTATGGAAGCACGCCTGCCTCAGCTCTCGAAGCTGGGCAAGAAGAAAGGGACCGTAGCTGACCAGGAAGGTGAGCGAAATTGTGCGTGTCTGATACTGGGTCGGTTCCGACGAACGGAGCAGGCATGCGCCCGATGAATCAGTCGGATAGTCCTCCAGCGCCAGCCCTGCAAAGATAGCGCGAACGATCCCGAGAGCGTCAACGGTTTTGATCTAGTTGCCCTACGCGTATCAGCGTGTTGTGCACACGCATAACGCGCAGTTCAACGTTTCGTAACGGAGTGAAACGAAACGCGCCCCTCCCGTCAGTGTGAGCAGCGGTATAGCGTAGGTCCCCTCCGGGCGGCGCTTGCAGTTCAGCAGGCTTCGCTCGACGCAGATGCGCCAACCCGGCGGACTCGTTACTAACTGCGATGGGAAATAGGCAAGGGTGAGAGCACAACGAAAGGTGTTCCGACAATCCGAACACTCTCGCACTTCAAAAAACAAGTCATTACGCTGGGATAAGCGTCGACTGCTTGTGCCGCGATCTCATGCGATTTCGACCGCGCTTTTACCTTGATCTCAGAGTTGAAAGCGTCGCCCGTTGTCGTCAGAACCACCCGCTGGAGTTAGTGGATTTGCGAACGGGCAATTCGACGTAGATCGTCGAGGGATGTCTCGCGTGCGGGCAGACGAAGCGCTAGCACCCTCGCACGAATACACAAAATGAACCATCCGGCGTCCCGTCAACTGAAAGTCGGCCCGCGTACAATATAGGGGTACACTTCACGAAACTTTAAATGGTGCACAGCACTCCCGATATGGCGAACGCACCCTTGACGTCCTCGGTTAGGCAGATAGAGTCCGTTTGTCTGTTGCAGAAAGAGTCGAGGCTCCTCAACGTGGTGGACTACGCTGAGTAGCACAAACGCGCTCGCAGGTATGCAGCGCACCAAATATACGTTCGAAGCATATAGCAATCAAACGCAGTCGAACGAATAGACTGTCAGGGATTTGAATAACAAAAGCTCAGGCCGATGTGAATGGGCAAATTGTCCCTGAATGACCAAGAGAGAGACCAATTGATAACTTCGTTTTCCGTCGAGAACTACCGAGCATTCGCACGTCGCCAAAGCATCGATGTGCGACCTATCACTTTGTTTTTTGGATGGAACAGCGGTGGAAAAAGCGCATTAGTACGGTTTCTCCCCCTGCTTGCGGAAACCGTAGCCGCGGACGTCGCTCCGATCTGGCTTTCCGGAAATGTCGGACGCCGAGCGACTTGGCCGGAACTGGTGTGCGGGGCGACCCGAACGCTCTCGTTATGGCCTACGCTCGTTACTTTGAGCAATTGGGTGGCCGCATTCTGCTCGGAGACGCATTGACTTTACGCCAAAACTGGAGCGTTGAGACTGCTGAAGGCCGTATTGACGCCAAGTCGGTGGTGGTCTCGCTTGGCCCGTGGTCTGATGTTATTTGCTCGAAGCTCGGCTAATGCCACGCAGTTTTCGAGCTCGCTTCGATGACGGCGTGGGGCAACGCTGGATAGAACCACTTCACGGTGGCGGTAGCGATGCGATAGCCCGACTACGTTCGCGCTTTGTAAATCCTGCGCAAAAGCTGAGAACCTACTTTATGTTCGACAGTGACCGCCTCCATCCCACTGAAAGTGAGGAAGATTGGGATGGACAATCCCCTGACGGTCGACCTGCAACTTGTCAAGCGTTTCACTGGGTACCCGAAGCACGGGAGCACATTCCGCAACGATTTTGGATGCTGGAGCGCCGATTTATCGAGTCTTATATGCCGCAGGACGAGTTGCACGACGAGAAGCAAGACGCGGCGGAAGCGTGGGCTCGGCTGACCGATGACCAACGGTGGTTCTTCAATATGAAAGAAGGTTTTCGGAAGGATGCAAAGCGCGATGACGCATGTCGTGCACGCGATTTGTTTGCGAACGTGTCTGAAGAAGATAGAAATGCCTTGAGCGGCGGCTTTGGGAAAAAACTCGCCGATCGGTTTCAACGAAGGCCTGACCATAATTTCAATTGGGACGTCGCGGCGATAGCAGAAGCTCGACGCGAGATTCCTAACCTCATGCGCTTGCTCTAATTCAAAATGATCGAGAGCCTCACTGCGCTTGCGTCGGAGAACTCAAATCCGAGCTTGCGAAGTCTTCTGGAAGATGTGCTACGTGGACATATCCGCGTGCCTCGCTTTCAGCGCCCATTCATTTGGACCGATGAGCAACGTCTCGAACTTTTGGCATCTGTACGCGATGGGATGCCGATTGGGAGCTTGTTGGTGTGGCGGACTACAAAGTTCGAGCTCGCGACGTTTCCCAACGTAGGGGCGCATCGGATACCGGCACTCGTCGGAAACCCTTCGTTAGGACGGCAGTATCTTTTAGATGGTCATCAGCGGGTTTCTACGCTGCTCGGGCTGCTTCTGCGCGGGCCAGAAGAGGATATTATTCACGATGCTGAAGAAGATATTGACTGGGCTGTCGAATATGATTTGGATAGCGAAGAATTTGTTTTTCGCAGTCGCCGCATAAGAGCACGGCGGAACGCGCCGCTGCTGCCGCTCTGGACGCTGTTTGACGGCCGGCTCGTCAATAAGCATATGCGGATGATGAGAAAGCAGTTTGAGCCAACTTCTGAAGATTCGTTCGACCGTTGGGAAGCGAGAGCAGATCAACTGTCCTACCAATTTCAGCAGTTCCGGGTGCCGATTGTTGCTATGGTCACAGACGACTTGAACTTGGCGGCAAAGGCCTTTCAGCGGATCAATAGTTTGGGCACGCCCATGTCTGAGGCCCATCTTGTTGCCGCGCTATCTTGGCGTCCGGAATTTGATCTTCGGGAACGGATCGAAGACATCCGCGAATCACTGAGTCCGGAATGGCGCACCATTGAGGACAACATCTTTCTGCAGGTTTGTAAGGGCCTTTGCGGTTTGGACCTTACGCGCCCGGGACAGGCAGAGCTCGTCAAAGCCATCGAAACCAACAATGAGCTCCTTCCCTTGGCATCAATTGGTCTACAGGGAGCGATTAGTCTTCTTGATCAGGCGGGCGTCACGCATGCTGAATTACTTCCCTACAGTTATCAGTTAACGCTGATTGCAGTTGCCCTGGCGAATCGGGCCCCTCTTAGTGATCGGTCTCGAAGAGCCATTATCAAGTGGTTCTGGCGAACCAGTTGGGCAGAGACATTTGCGACGTCAAGTTTTCGCCAGGTTCGCGCGCAGCAACAGTCGTTGATTGCCGCAATCGAGGGATCGGAAGACGTGGTGGCGCAGTGGGAATTCCCTGAACGATTGCCGCATCGTTTCGATTTCAGGTCGGCCAGATCGCGTCTTCTAATGATTCGAATGGCGATGCATCTCGGAGACGAAGGGAGATGGCTCCTATCGACGAACGGACGCGCTGCGATGGTACGGCTGATTCGACCACCGTCGGATGCCTCGGCGAATCTCAAAAAGCTCTGTCAGGGGCCCGGAAATCGCTTCTTAATTGAGCCGCTTAATGCGGAAATGTTGCATCATTATTTGTGGTATGACGGCGAAGAAGACGATTTTCTTCAGCGACACTTTGTCGATGCTGATATGGCGTTCGCATACCGCAGGGGAGACTGGGAGCTATTTCTGCAACTGCGCAGCGAAGCGATTGCCCAATGGGATTTATCCGAATGGATGGCCATTGCCGGCTCGGGATCGTTGCCTGATTTGGGCTTATCCCAGCGCGTTGAGGTACCACAATTCTATGATCTCGGGCCTCGCCGATTTAAATTACGAATAGTGGGCCCACAGCGGCAACCAGTTTTTGGTGCAGACGTATGCCTGCTTGATTCTCGCGGCTTCACTGTTGAAACCAAGTCGGACGAGAATGGGAGTCTATCGATAGGTTTCGACGAAACCGAGACGTACCATCTGCTTATAGCGGGTAGCGGGAGCGAGGGGTTTTGCCACTATGGACAGATACCAGAGAACGGTGGAGATTTGCAACTAGAACCTCTCAAGCAGGGGGGGTCAATCATTTCCAAAGGCAAGATACAGATACCGTGGCTTGGTGGTACGTTCGCGCTGGAGGGTTTCGAGGGCGATCAGTTCCTCCTCGACATGAATGACTTGGCACGAATCGATTATGCAGGCGGCCGATCGGTTCGCTTGAACGAGAGCTTTGAATTGATTGATAGCCGGGGCGGCCGTGCAACTTTTCGAGTCAGATTCTTTAACGGATGGCTGTCTCTCGTCGACTACACCATTTCGGGAACTAGTGCGCCAATGCTCAATGGTCTGTAGTGGCGATACTAGTTGAGGTCAGCCGTATGCAAATGTACTGTCGGGCGGCCGTTTGCTTGGCGGAGCCGACGTCCGAACGTCCGGTCGACAGTATGGGAGGATGACGGTTTATGGCCGAGGCCGTGTAAAAACGCGCAGAACTGCTGACCGGTGACGCCCAGTTGGGCGCGCAGTTGTTTTCGGCCGAGGCGCGAGCAGATGAAGTGATCGTGTTTTACGGGCAAACAGCATCGGCGCGCGAGCTTATCGGATGCGACGTTCTATAACTGGCGTAGTCGCTACGGCGGCATGGATGTGTCGGAAGCGCGACGCTTGCGGCAACTGGAAGAGGAAAACCAGCGGCTCAAGCGGCTGGTCGCAGACCAGGCGCT
>NZ_JAAGPN010000161.1:0-18601 GCF_017104805.1 Paraburkholderia sp. Ac-20347
AGGCCATCGACCGCGCGCAGCCGCTGTTCGACGCCATCGGCCACAAAACCTGGCGCATCGGCGCGCTGGCGCCGCAGGCGAACGTGATGAAACTGGCGGCGAACTTCATGCTGGCCGCGGCCGTGGAGACGCTGGGCGAGGCGGCGGCGCTGCTGGGCGGACATGGCGTCGCGATGCGCGATTTTCTCGACGTCGTCACGAGCGGGCCGTTTCCGGGGCCGGTCTACGCGGGCTACGGCGGCATGATTGCCGAGGGCCGCTACGAGCCGGCGCTCTTCAAGGCGCGCCTCGGGCTCAAGGACGTGCGCCTCGCGCTCGCGGCCGCCGACGCGGTATCGACGCCGCTGCCGGTTGCGAGCGTGGTGCGCGACAGCCTGCTCGAAGCGATCGCGCACGGCGACGGCGACCGCGATTTCGCCGTGCTCGGCAAGGTGTCGGCGCGGCGCGCGGGACGGGGCGACTGAGCGCAGCGCCACGTAGTGCCACGCAGCACCATTCAGGGCGCAAGCACGGGAGCCGACGGCGCGCGGCGCGAGTCAAAACCATCAGACGACCGCGCGCTGACGCACAAAGCCCAGCCGGGCGCGTGTGCAAAATGTGGGACAGAACGCGGGGGCATCCGGTGCACTCAGTGCATTCGGCGATCGCGCGCCGCGCTCACCACACCATCGGGGCGAAGTCGATGCAAACGAGTAGTCCGGGAGACGGCGGATGGAAGCGCGCATCCTGATCGCCGATAACGACGAAAAGTCGCTGGCAGGACTCGGCACCTTGCTGGCCGACCTCCAGTACGCGACGGCGCTGGCCCGCACGCTGGACGACGCGGTCGAGGCGGCGTCGCGGTTTGCGCCTGACGTGGCGATCGTCGCGCTCTCGCTGGCCGAAGGCGACGATTTCGCCGCGCTGGTGCAGCGGCTGCGTGAGGCGTGCGTCACACACGCCGCGCCCGCGCGGATGCCGCTTCTGATCGCACTGAGCGGCTGGGGCGAGTCGCAGCATCGCGACGAGGCGCTCGCGGCCGGTTTCGACGTCCACCTCGTGCGTCCGGTCGGACTCGATCAGCTCACCTTCATTCTGTCGATGATCGGCGGATAAGCCGGCGTGGGCGCACGCAGGTCCGCGCATACCTTTCCTCTTCCAGCGATATGTCCCCGGATCCAGATCATCTCCGGGTAATTCAGGACGCGTATTATGTTGCTAAATTGCAACGTTCAGGGTCCACACTACTTTACATGTTGCGTCGCACCAAGTAGTTCGATATACTTCGCTTTGTCTCCTCCATGTCTCCTCTGATATGGATTCAGCCCGCCAAACATGGCGGGCTTTTTTTCGTCTGTGCACTTTGCACACGGCCTTGCGCACGATTCGCGGACTCAAGCGCAGACAAAAACGCAGACGTAAAAAAACCGGCTCCGGGAAGCCGGTTTTTTTGTTGGCGCCGCGAACACCGCGGTGCCGCGCGCTTAAGCGTTCAGGCCGCTGTCTTCAGCCGCGCCGATCGCGAGGTTCATACACTGGATCGCCGCGCCCGAGGCGCCCTTGCCCAGGTTGTCGAGGCGCGCGACCGTGACGAACTGCTCGTCGTTGCCGAACACGAACAGGTCGACGCGATTGCTGTCGTTGTTCGCCTGCACGTCGAACATGCCGCTGTCGAGATTCTCATCGGCGTTGAACGGCATCACGCGCACGAAGCGCTCGCCTGCGTAGTACTCGCTGTACAGCGCGAGCACGTCTTGCGGCGTGGCGCGGCGCGTGAGCTGCTTCGGCGAAAAATAGGTCGTGACCGCGAGGCCCTTGTAGAACGGGCCGACGATCGGCGTGAACACGGGCGGCTGCTCGAGGCCGCCGTGGAACGCCATTTCCGGCAGATGCTTGTGCGTGAGGCCGAGCGCGTACGGGCGCGGGCTCATCAGCTTCGGATTGCCGCCTGCTTCGTACTCCGCAATCATCTTCTTGCCGCCGCCGCTGTAGCCGGTCAGCGAGTAGCTGTGCGCCGCGAAACCGGGTGCGACCAGACCGGCTTCGACGAGCGGGCGCATCGCCAGCACGAATGCCGAAGCGTGGCAGCCGGGCACTGCGATGCGCTTCGACGCGCGCACTTTCTCGCGCTGCGCGCGGGTCAGTTCGGGCAGGCCGTAGGCCCAGTCGTCGTGCGTGCGGAAGGCCGTACTCGCGTCGATCAGCACCGTGCGATCGTTCTCGACCAGCGAAGCCGATTCACGCGAGGCGACGTCCGGCAGGCACAGGAAGGTCACATCCGATGCGTTGATGAGACGACGGCGTTCCTCGACGTCCTTACGCTTGGCCTCGTCGATCCGCAGGATCTCGACGTCGGCGCGCTGCGACAGGTATTCGAAAATCTTCAGGCCGGTCGTGCCTTCCTGTCCGTCGACAAAAACTTTCGTGCTCATCTCGCTCTCTCTGAAACGCGGGGATTGCGGGCGCCGCCTGCCGCGCAGCGCGAGTCGCTGCGCGCTCACCGATGGGGCGCGGGAACGGTATTTTAAGACCGTATGCCGCCACACGTGTGACGCCGGGCCGAAAAAAATCAGGCTTTACCCGAGGATCTGGCTGAGCGACTAGGGCAATTCGCGGTCAGGGGGCGCGAACGTCTGTCAGACGTTCGCATGACGAACCGCCGCGAATCGCGATGTCATCGGGAAATGGATCGGGAAGCGCGCGGCGTTCAGGCACGCAGGCCGTCAGGCCGTGGCCGAGCGCCCCGCGAGCCAGCGTTCCGTCACCGCCGCGACGCGCGTGCCGAAGGCCTTCGCGGTTTCGAGATCGCCGGACGGCGGCGCTTCGTCGGGCGAGGCGTCGGCGGGCGACTGCGCGAGCAGACCCGTGAAGCCGCCGACGAAGTTCAGATCGTCGCGCGTCGCCGCTTTCGTGTTGGCGGGCATCATGCCCGTGCCGGTCCAGATCATGCCGTGCTGCATCGAGAGCGTTACGAAGTACTGAATGGTCGAGAACTTGTCGCCGTTCATCGTCGCCGAATTGGTGAAGCCCGCCGCGACCTTGTCCTTCCATTTTTGCGTGAACCACGCTTTCGAGCTGGCGTCGGCGAACTTCTTGAAGTCGGCGGACGGTCCGCCCATGTAAGTCGGCGCGCCGAAGATGATGGCGTCGGCGGCGTCGAGCTCGGCCCAGCCCGCATCGTCGATATCGGCGACGGCAATGAGCGTCGCGTGCGCGCCCGCGCCTTGCACGCCCGCATGCACGGCTTCGGCGAGTTTCTTCGTGTGGCCGTAGCCGCTGTGATACGCAATGACGATCCGGGACATGACTGGCTCCAGTGAAGTTGAACGGCGAAGAACAACGGAAGACGACGGAGAACGACAGAGCAAGACGGAAGCGCGCGTGTGGCGTCGCATCATGGTAACCAGTTCCGCGGCGCTTTCGCGCGCCGCGGTGCCTGGCGGACGGAAGGAGAGTTTTTCGGCGTGCGACGTAATCGCCGCGTAATGATTGGCGAGACTGGCGTGCCAGGAAAGCGCGTTACGCGCGGCGTCGCGCAACGAACGTTTGCAAAGATTCGCTCTCCTCAGCGGCCGTACGTGACGGTGATCGTCGCGCTGCCGAGCGCCGCGCCTTCGATCTCGTGCTCGAACATCGTGCCGGGACGCCCCGGGGCGAGCGCGAGCTTGTCGACGCGCAGCGCGTAGACGGTCACGACATAGCGATGCGGTTTGCCCGGCGGCGGGCAGGGGCCGCCGTAGCCGTTGCCGCCGAAATCGTTGCGTGCCTCGATCGCGCCGAGTTTCTTCAGCGCACCCGACGCGCTTGCGTTCTCGGGCAGCGAGACGACGCGTGCGGGAATGTCGGCGACGGCCCAGTGCCACCAGCCGCGCCCGGGCGCATCGGGATCGAAGACGGTGACCGCGAAGCTGCGCGTGCCGGCAGGCGCATTGCGCCAGCTCAGTTGCGGCGAGTGGTTGCGGCCGTCGCAGCCGCTTTCGTTGAAGATTTGCGCGCCGGCCACCTGACCGCCGTCGTGCCAGTTCGCACTGCTCACGGCGAAATGCTCGGCGGCCTGCACGCGAGCGCCCGCGCAGATCAAGAGCAGTGCGACGCCCACGCGCGCAGCCTTGACGGCCATCACGGAAGCGCGCGCGATTGCAGTGAATGCGGGCACAGCAGTCACACGCCGATTACGCATGAGCCGGTTCTCCTGTATGTTGAACTCGTGCATCTCAGATATTTCCGACAGTGCGCATTTGAATTGTGCGCCAGATCGAATTTCGTTCAATATAACGGTATTCCTGCGATGTCTTTCGCTTGTGCGAGCGCTTCGCGCAGGGGGAAATCGGCTATAGTCGCGAGCTTTTCTGCGTGGCCTGCAACGCAATGCAAGGCTGCAGGAAAGAGTCGATATGGATGTCGGAGAGTGTCGGGAACGGGGAGTTCCGTAGGCGCGCGGGCAATCAGAAGTCAAGCACAAAGCAGGACTGCCTACAGGAGGGGTGATGCAGCAGCAGCCAATCAGGGTTGTAGTCGCGGACGATCATCCGGTGATCTTGTTCGGCGCAGAGCATGCGCTGCTCAAGTTTCCCGGCATTCAGGTCGTCGCGCGCGCCCGTCAGTCCACCGAACTGGTCAAGGCGCTGCAGACCACGCCCTGCGACGTTCTCGTGACCGATCTCGCCATGCCAGGCGGCCAGTATGGCGACGGCCTGCCGCTCATCGGCTATCTGCGCCGCAACTATTCCCAGATTCCCATCGTCGTCCTGACCATGCTCGAGAACGCCGCGCTGCTCAAGCGTCTGGGCGAACTCGGCGTGATCGCCGTGGTGCACAAGTCCGACGACCTCAGTCATATCGGACTCGCCGTGCAGCACGTTCACCGCAATCTCGAATACATGAGCCCGCAGGTGAAGATCGCGCTCGATTCGCTGCGGATGAACAGCGGCGGCAAGAGCGAGGAAGTGATCCTCTCCAAGCGCGAGCTCGAGGTGGTGCGTCTGTTCGTATCGGGCATGACGATCAAGGAAATCTCGGAAAAGCTCAATCGCAGCATCAAGACCATCAGCACGCAGAAGAACACGGCCATGCGCAAGCTCGGACTCGACCGCGACTCCGAACTCTTTCAGTACGCGCAGAGCAACGGGCTGCTCAATCTGTCGGCGCACGTGCCGGACGAGAGCGTGCCGGGCGGCGGGGCGACCTGAGCGCGACATCCGCCCATCGCACGAACATGAAAAAAGGCCATTCGCCGTGAAGCGGATGGCCTTTTTAGTCTGATCGCGCGAAGCGATCAGCGCTTATGCAGCAATTTACTGCGGTGCCGACGTCGCGCCGCCGTGCGCCGCCGACCATTCGGCCGGTGCGTGCAGGAATTTTTCGACTTCGTCGAGCGTCTTCGTTTCGAAGTAGCCCGATTCCTTGGCGACGCGCAGCACGTCCCACCACGTGGCGAGTGCGTGCAGGTCGACGTCGATGTCCTTCAGGACCGAGACGCTTTCCTTGAAGATGTTGTAGTGGAACAGCACGAAGCAGTGGTTCACCTGCGCGCCCGCGGTACGCAGCGCGTTGATGAAGTTGATCTTGCTGCGGCTGTCCGTGGTCAGGTCTTCGACCAGCAGCACGCGCTGGCCTTCGGTCAGCAGACCTTCGATCTGCGCGTTACGGCCGAAACCCTTCGGCTTCTTGCGCACGTACTGCATCGGCACCATCAGGCGATCCGACAGCCAGGCCGCGAACGGGATGCCCGCGGTTTCGCCGCCGGCGACGGCGTCGATCTGCTCGTAGCCGACGTCGCGCAGGATCGTCGCTTCGGCCATTTCCATCAGGCCGCGGCGCACGCGCGGGTACGAGATCAGCTTGCGGCAGTCGATGTAGACCGGGCTCGCCCAGCCGGAAGTGAAGATGAAGGGCTTTTCCGCGTTGAAGTGAACGGCCTTCACTTCGAGCAGCATTTTCGCGGTTGCGTCCGAGATCGTCTGGCGATCGTTGCCTGTCATGGGTGAATCCTTGGATGTGAGAGTGCGGAGGAGGGTGGGCGCTCGGCCCGGTGGCGCTGGCACGGCGGGTTCGTGTGCACGGAACCTGCGGTGCGCGGTCTGGAGGGCGTCGATCGTCTGAGGTTTGGCTTCAGACGGCCCGCTCGCTCCGAACGGCTTCTCTTGCGCGCGTAGGCCGGTATTTTACCCGACTTGACGGGCGCCGACGAGTCGGTATGACCGAGTCGATCTGACAGCGTCTGACAGCGATCGATGGGTTTGTGGGGCGCGATCGTCGTGCGCGCTGGCGCGGACGCGCAAACCGCGCTGGCTTTTGATCGCAGTTGTGACCGCGCACCCACGCCAGTAAACTCACGCCGGTTTTCGCCAGGGCCGCGTCGCGCGCGCCCGCGCCCGTCCAGCACAGGATTTCGTCCGCCATGTCGCCTGCTTCGCCTTCCGGGTCACAGCCCGATCCACGTTCCGCTTCCGTCTCCCCAAACCCCCAAGCCTCCCAGGACTCGGACGCCACGCCCGCCGACGTCGCCTTTGCGCCCGCCGCGAGCACGCATGTGAACATGCCCGACCCATCGGGCGACCCGGCGAACGCGGCCCCGCGCGGCCACGCCGTGCGGGCGCTGATCGCCTCGGTGGCGGGCTACGCGATGGACGGCTTCGACCTGCTGATGCTCGGCTTCATGCTGCCTGCCATCAGCGCCGATCTGCATCTGTCGGGCGCGCAGGCGGGCTCGCTCGTCACGTGGACGCTGGTGGGCGCGGTGGTCGGCGGCATCGTGTTCGGGCTGCTGTCCGACCGCTTCGGCCGCGTGCGCGTGCTCACGTGGACGATCCTGCTGTTCGCCGTCTTCACCGGCCTGTGCGCGCTCTCGCGCGGTTACGCGGATCTGCTGGTCTACCGGACCATCGCGGGCATTGGCCTCGGCGGCGAATTCGGCATCGGCATGGCGCTGGTCGCCGAAGCGTGGCCGGCGCGGCTGCGCGCGCGGGCGTCGTCGTATGTCGGGCTCGGCTGGCAGGCCGGCGTGCTGGCCGCGGCGCTGCTCACGCCGTGGCTGCTGCCCGTGATCGGTTGGCGCGGCATGTTCGCGATCGGGCTGCTGCCGGCGGTGGCGTCGTTCTTCGTGCGCCGACGCGTCGAGGAACCGGAGCTGTTCGTTGCGCACCGCGAGCGCGTGGCGCAGGCCGCGCCGCAGCACAAGCCGCGTGCGCTGCGCCTGCTGGTCGCCGACGCCCGCACGGCGCGCGCGAGTCTCGGCGTGGCAGTGCTTTGCTCGGTGCAGAACTTCGGTTACTACGGGCTGATGATCTGGCTGCCTGCGTATCTCGCGAAGTCGTTCGGCTATTCGCTGACGAAATCGGGGCTCTGGACCGCGGCGACCGTCGCGGGCATGGCGCTCGGCATCTGGCTGTTCGGCGTGGCCGCCGACCGCTTCGGCCGCCGCCCGGCGTTCCTGTTCTACCAGGCGGGCGCGGTCGCGATGGTGTTCGTCTACGCGCAGCTTTCCACGCCGTTCGCGCTACTGATCGGCGGCGCGGCGATGGGCGTGTTCGTGAACGGCATGATCGGCGGCTATGGCGCTCTGATCTCCGAGCTGTATCCGACCGCCGCGCGCGCCACCGCGCAGAACGTGCTGTTCAACATCGGCCGGGCGGTGGGCGGCTTCGGGCCGCTCGCGGTGGGCGCCGTGGCCGCGCGCTATTCGTTCTCGACGGCGCTCGCCATGCTCGCGTCGATCTACGTGCTCGACATCCTCGCCACGCTCTTTCTGATTCCTGAACGGCGAGGCGCGGCGCTCGACTGAGCGCGGGCGCGAACGCGCGAGCACCGCGCGCCCACATCAAGCACGGCGCGTAAAAAGTGCGGCGCAACGCCGCACGCGTTTGCACGGAACCTGCGTGCGGCGCCGCGCAGCGCGCAATAAAACTTCCGCGTGGCCGCAACAATGACGCAACACGCGCCGCACGCGCGTTGCGAGTCACTGCGCCAATCGCACGCTTTTTGCGCTGCGCTTTCGCCAACGTCGCCGTTCGCCGCCGATCGGTCTGCGACTCGCCGATTGCTGCACTGCAATCGGCGCGCGCGCGCCGCGCCGCCGCCATAAAAATGCCGTCCAACAGGCGTTATGCAAATTCCCGGTATCAGTCTTTGACCCAAGTCGCCTGAAACGATGCGGGGTGTACACTAATCGCCCGCTATTTCTCGCGTGCCTGTTTCACAGGTGGTTTCGTCAGTCGATGCTGCTTTCGACGCCGACGTCTCCCTACGCGCGGACCGGCGGCATACGACCATAAAACTCCTTTCGTCTCTCACGTCCTGGCAGGCCTGAAAATGGATGAACAACTGAAGCAAAGCGCGCTCGCTTATCACCAGAATCCGAAGCCCGGCAAGATTTCCGTTACGCCGACCAAGCCGCTGTCGAACCAGCTCGACCTTTCGCTCGCGTATTCGCCGGGCGTGGCGGCTGCGTGCGAAGCGATCCACGCCGATCCGCTCGACGCGCAGAAGTACACCTCGCGCGGCAACCTCGTCGGCGTCGTGACCAACGGCACCGCCGTGCTCGGCCTCGGCAACATCGGCCCGCTCGCGGCCAAGCCGGTGATGGAAGGCAAGGGTTGCCTGTTCAAGAAGTTCGCGGGCATCGACGTGTTCGACATCGAACTCGACGAAAGCGACCCGGACAAGCTCGTCGAAGCGATCGCGATGCTCGAGCCGACGCTCGGCGGCATCAACCTCGAAGACATCAAGGCGCCCGAGTGCTTCTACATCGAGCAGAAGCTGCGCGAGCGCATGAAGATTCCCGTCTTCCACGACGACCAGCACGGCACGGCGATCATCGCGTCGGCGGCCATCCTCAACGGCCTGAAGGTCGTGGGCAAGGATCTCGGCAGCATCAAGCTGGTGTGCTCGGGTGCGGGCGCGGCGGCGATCGCCTGTCTGGATCTGCTGGTCAAGCTCGGCGCGAAGAAGGAAAACATCCTCGTCACCGACTCGAAGGGCGTGATCTACGAAGGCCGCGGCAACCTCGATCCGTCGAAGGCGCGCTACGCGGCGAACACCGACGCGCGCACGCTCGCCGACGCCATCAAGGGCGCCGACGTGTTCCTCGGCTGCTCGAGCGCCGGCGTGCTCAAGGCCGAAATGGTCGTGGAAATGGGCACCACGCCGCTGATCCTCGCGCTGGCGAATCCGGAGCCGGAAATCCGCCCGGAAGAAGCCAAGCGCGTGCGCCCGGACGCGATCATCGCCACGGGCCGTTCGGACTATCCGAACCAGGTCAACAACGTGCTGTGCTTCCCGTTCATCTTCCGCGGCGCGCTCGACGTCGGCGCGACGACCATCACGGAAGAGATGAAGCTCGCGTGCGTGCGCGCGATCGCCGAACTCGCGGAAGAAACCGATCAGGGCGACGAAGTGGCGAAGGCCTATGAAGGCCACACGCTCGAATTCGGCCCGGAATATCTGATTCCGAAGCCGTTCGATCCGCGCCTGATCATCAAGATCGCGCCGGCCGTCGCGCAGGCCGCGATGGATTCGGGCGTCGCCACGCGTCCGATCAAGGACATGGACGCGTACCGCGAAGAACTGGGCGCGACGGTCTACCGCACGGGCATGGTGATGCGTCCGGTGTTCGCGGCCGCGAAGGCCAACAACGCGCGCATCGTGTTCGCCGAAGGTGAAGACGAGCGCGTGCTGCGCGCCGCGCAATTCGTGCTGACCGAGAAGATCGCCAAGCCGATCATCATCGGCCGTCCGGCAGTCGTGGAAATGCGCCTGAAGAAGATGGGCTCGAAGCTGCGCGCGGGCACCGACTTCGAGATCGTCGATCCGGAAGACGATCCGCGCTTCCAGAAGAGCTGGCAGGCGTATCACGAACTGGGCGCGCGCCAGGGCATCACGCCGGAAGTCGCGAAGGCGTCGATGCGCAAGTTCAACACGCTGATCGGCGCGATCCTCGTGCATCTGGGCGACGCCGACGGCATGATCTGCGGTCTGCTCAACAGCTTCGACTATCACCTGAAGTTCGTCGAGCAGGTGTTCGGCAAGGCGCAGGAAGCCGAGAACTACGCGGCGATGAACCTGCTGATGCTGCCGGGCCGCAACCTGTTCATCAGCGACACCTACGTGAACGAAGTGCCGAGCGCCGAGCAGCTCGCCGACATGACGATTCTCGCCGCGCGCGAAATCGAGAAGTTCGGCATCACGCCGAAGGTCGCGCTGCTGTCGTCGTCGAATTTCGGCAGCGTGCGTTCGTCGACCTCGCAGCGCATGCAGGCCGCGCGTCAGCTGATTTCGGAACGCGCGCCGCAGCTCGAAGTGGACGGCGAAATGCACGGCGACGCCGCGCTTTCGGAAATGATCCGCAAGCAGTCGTTCCCGGGCACCACGCTCGCGGGCGAAGCGAACCTGCTGATCATGCCGAACGTGGAAGCGGCGAACATCACGTACAACCTGCTGAAGATGATCGGCGGCGAAGGCGTGACGGTCGGTCCGTTCCTGCTGGGCGCGTCGAAGCCGGTGCATATCCTCACGCCGGCGGCGACGGTGCGACGCATCATCAACATGACGGCGGTCGCTTCGGCGAACGCCAAAGTGGCGAAGTAAGGTCGCGGCGGTCTTCGTTTTGACCGCCTCATGATGTGAAAAGGGCGCTCCGTTTTACACGGAGCGCCCTTTGTTTTTTAGCGCCTCAGAACCGCTTCAGAAACGTATCAAGCCGCGTGCCGCGCCGCGCCGTTTTCCGGCGAGCGCCACTTCGCGAGCAGCGTCGCCCACTTCGCGCGCGTGGCCTTGAGGTTGTTCTCCTTCACGTGGCCATAACCGCGAATCGCGTCCGGCAGATTCGCGAGTTCGAGCGCGAGCGGCAGATTCGCGTCGCGCAGACCAGCGCTCACTTCGCGCATCAGCGCCTCGTACTCGCCGATCAGCGCGCGTTCGTGGCGGCGTTCCTCGGTGCGGCCGAACGGATCGAGCGCGGTGCCGCGCAGGAACTTGAGCTTCGCGAGCACGCGCATCGCCGACAGCATGCGCGGGCCGTACTGCTTCTTCAGCAGATGACCCTTGTCGTCGTGCTTCGCGAACGACGGCGGCGCAAGATGGAAGTTGAGCTTCCAGTCGCCTTCGAAGCTCGCCTTGATCTTCTCGACGAAGGCCGGATCGGCGTAAAGGCGCGCGACTTCGTACTCGTCCTTGTAGGCCATCAGCTTGTGCAGATTGCGCGCGACGGCTTCGGTGAGCGGCTGCTGGCCATCGACGTGTTCGAGCTGGGCTTCGGCGCGACGCACTGCGTCGACGAACGCGCGATAACGCTGCGCGTACGCCTCGTTCTGATACGCGGCCAGATACTGCGCGCGCTTCTCGATCAGCGTGTCGAGCGCCTTGGGCGTGTGCAGCGAGACGATCTTCGCACCCGCGTCGCTGACGCCGCGTTCCGCGAGCGGCTTCCGGATCAGCTGATCGACGGCCGCGCGGTCGTGCGCGACGCGCCGCCCCCATTCGAAGGCCGCGAGATTCTTCTCGACCTGCACGGCGTTCAGCTCGATCGCGCGCGTGAGCGATTCGTGCGTGAGCGGCAGCCAGCCCTTTTGCCACGCGTAACCGAGCACGAACGGGTTCGTGTAGATCGCGTCGCCGAGCAGCGCGAGCGCGTAGCGATTGGCGTCGACGGTGGCCACGTTGTCCGCGCCCGCCGCGTTGCGCACGTCGGTCTCGGTGTTCGAACCCGGAAACTGCCATTGCGGATTCTTGATGAACTCGGCCGTCGGCGTGGGCGTGCTGTTGAGCACGACATGCGTGTCGCCTTCGTGCATGCGCGAGACGCAGTCGTCGCTCGCGGTCACGATGGCGTCGCACCCGATCACGAGTTTCGCGTCGCCCATCGCGATGCGCGTCGCGTGGATGTCGTCCGGACGATTCGCGATCTGCACGTGACTCATCACCGCGCCGCCTTTCTGCGCGAGGCCGGTCACGTCGAGCACGGTCACGCCCTTGGCTTCGAGGTGCGCGGCCATGCCGAGCAGCGCGCCGATCGTCACCACGCCGGTGCCGCCCACGCCCGTCACGAGCACGCCGTAGGGGCGCGCGATGGCGGGCACGTCGGGCGTCGGCACGGCGGGCATCGTGTCGTTCGCGACGCTGCTCGCCTTCGGCTTGCGCAACTGGCCGCCTTCGACCGTGACGAAGCTCGGGCAGAAGCCCTTGAGGCACGAGAAGTCCTTGTTGCAGCTCGACTGGTTGATCTGGCGCTTCGTGCCGTACTCGGTGTCGAGCGGCTCGACCGAGAGGCAGTTCGACTGCACCGAGCAATCGCCGCAACCTTCGCAGACGGCCTCGTTGATCACCACGCGCTTCGCCGGATCGGGATACGTGCCGCGCTTGCGGCGGCGGCGCTTTTCCGTCGCGCAGGTCTGGTCGTAGATCAGGATCGTCGTGCCCGCGACCTCGCGCAGTTCGCGCTGCACCGCGTCGAGTTGATCGCGGTGATGGATCGTCACGCCCGGCGCGAGTTTTGCGGCGATGTCGCCTTCGTACTTCTGCGGATCGTCGGTGACGATCACGATCTGCTTCGCGCCTTCGGACGCGAGTTGATGCGTGATCTGCGGCACGGTGAGCACGCCGTCGACGGGCTGGCCGCCCGTCATCGCGACCGCGTCGTTATAGAGAATCTTGTAGGTGATGTTCGCCTTCGAGGCGATCGCCGCGCGGATCGCGAGCAGACCCGAGTGGAAGTAAGTGCCGTCGCCGAGATTGGCGAACACGTGCTTGTCGTTCGTGAACGGCGCCTGACCGACCCACGCCACGCCTTCGCCGCCCATCTGGCTGAAAGTGCTGGTGCTGCGGTCCATCCACACGGTCATGTAGTGGCAGCCGATGCCCGCCATCGCGCGCGAGCCTTCGGGCACGTTCGTCGAGGTGTTGTGCGGGCAGCCCGAGCAGAACCACGGCTTGCGTTCGGCCTGCACGCGCGGTTTGGCGAGCGCGCGTTCCTTCGCTTCGATCACGGCCACGCGTGCGGCGATGCGCGCGCGCACGTCGGACGGCATCTCGAACTTGTCGAGACGCGTGGCGATGGCCTTGGCGATGATCGCGGGCGAGAGTTCGTAGTGCGCGGGCAGCAGCCAGTTGCCCATCGGCACCGACCATTCGCCGCCTGCGCCGTCCTTCTCGTCGAACTTGCCGTAGACGCGCGGACGCTGCGCATCGGGCCAGTTGTACAGCTCTTCCTTGATCGCGTATTCGAGAATCTGGCGCTTTTCCTCGACCACGAGAATTTCTTCGAGCCCGCGCGCGAAGGCTTGCGCGCCTTGCGCTTCGAGCGGCCACACGCAGCCGACCTTGTAGAGCCGCAGGCCGATGCGCGCGCAGGTTTCGTCGTCGAGACCGAGGTCGGTGAGCGCCTGGCGCACGTCGAGATACGCCTTGCCGCCCGTCATGATGCCGAAGCGCGCGTGCGGCGAATCGATCTCGATGCGGTCGAGCTTGTTGGCGCGGACGTAGGCGAGCCCGGCGTACCACTTGTAGTCGAGCAGACGCGCTTCCTGCACGAGCGGCGGATCGGGCCAGCGGATGTTCAGGCCGCCCTCGGGCATCAGAAAATCCTCGGGCAGCACGATGCGCGTGCGGTGCGGATCGATTTCCACCGACGCCGACGATTCCACCACGTCCGTCACGCATTTCATCGCGACCCAGAGGCCGGAGTAGCGGCTCATCGCCCAGCCGTGCAGGCCGAAGTCGAGATATTCCTGCACGTTCGAGGGGAACAGCACCGGCAGGCCGCAGGCCTTGAAGATGTGTTCCGACTGGTGCGCGAGCGTCGAGGACTTGGCGGCGTGGTCGTCGCCGGCGAGCACCAGCACGCCGCCGTGCGCCGACGAACCGGCCGAGTTGCCATGCTTGAAGACGTCGCCGCAGCGGTCGACGCCGGGGCCTTTGCCGTACCACATCGAAAACACGCCATCGTGTTTCGCGGACGGATACAGGTTCACCTGCTGCGAACCCCAGACTGCGGTCGCGGCGAGGTCTTCGTTGACGCCCGGTTGAAAAACGATGCCGTGTGCGGCGAGATGCTGCTTTGCCTTCCAGAGCGACTGATCGAGACCGCCCAGAGGCGAGCCGCGATAGCCTGAGATGAACCCCGCGGTATTGAGACCGGCGGCCTTGTCGCGTTCCTGTTGCAGCATCGGCAGACGGACCAGCGCCTGGATGCCGCTCATGTACGCGCGGCCGCGTTCGAGGGTGTATTTGTCGTCGAGCGTGACGGAAGCGAGTGCGGCTTCGAGCGAAGCGCGCTGACCTGCGTCTAGCGGGGCATTCATTATTTGTCTTCCTCCATCCAACCAATCCGTTGTGGGATCGCCAGAACTTCAGGGCCTCGGCATCTTGTGAATGCGTTGGCCGGGGACGCCATATTGGCTTCTTTTTTTCGATAGTAGCACTCGGATAAACCCGCCGCTCCTCGTCAGAATATCGGTGTTTTCTGACGCATCGCAGCATTCATCCGCAGGCCGTCTGTCAAAATTATCAGATAGTGCTTAGCACTCGTCAGGCCTGTGTAACAAAGGATGTATCCGAGTTTCGTGTGAAGTAACAACGTGTAAAAGTTGCACTTGTACGGAACCGGTCTTGAATATCCTGTCTAACTCCCTCACCTGTGCGATCCGCGCCGCGCCCGAAACATTCAGGGCGCGATCGTTTTTTTGCGCAGTGGCAGGCAGTCTGAAAAAAGGAGTACCACATGAATAATCGACATATCCAGACCTTCCTGACGGTCTCGGCAGCGTTCTTCGCCATGAGCGCGCCGCTGCATTCGAACGCCAGCACCCGCGGCGGCGCGAATGCCTCGACGTCGTCCGCGCAGTATTCGCTGTGCGCGAAGGTCGACACGAACGTCGCACCGGCTGTTAAGGCCGAGCGTTAAGTCGCTCGACGGTCGCTCAGGCAGTTGCTCAAGCAGTTGCTCAAGCTGTCGCTCAACAAACCGCTCATGAAGCGGCGCGCAATGCCGCGTTGATCCGCGCAGCATTCCACTCATACGAGACCGTGGCCGGGTGTGCGGCGGCGGACTCATCGACTGATTCAGCAGCTAAAAAGGGCGAAGATCGTGTGATCTTCGCCCTTTTTGCTTTTCTGCCGCTTAATGTCCCGAAGGCGCTTACGCCTTGTCCTGCACGACGCCGCGGCGAATCTGGTCGAGTTCGATCGATTCGAACAGCGCCTTGAAGTTGCCCTCGCCGAAGCCCTGATTGCCCTTGCGCTGAATGATCTCGAAGAAGATCGGGCCGATCTGGTTCTCGGTGAAGATCTGCAGCAGCAGGTCCTCGGGCGCGCCGTCGATCAGGATCTTGCGCTTCTTCAACTCGTCGAGCGGCTCGGTGTGGCCCGGAACGCGGCGGTTCACCAGCTCGTAGTACGTGTCGACGGTGTCGAGCAGCGCGATATTCGAAGCGCGCAGGCCGTCCACCGTGCGGTAGATGTCGCTGGTGCCGAGCGCGATGTGCTGAATGCCTTCGCCGTGATACGCGTCCAGATATTCCTGGATCTGACCGGCCGTCTCGCCGCCTTCCTCGTTGATCGGAATGCGAATCTTGCCGCACGGCGAGGTCATCGCCTTCGACTTCACGCCCGTCACCTTGCCTTCGATGTCGAAGTAGCGGATTTCGCGGAAGTTGAAGAGGCGTTCGTAGAACTCCGCCCACTCGGCCATGCGGCCGCGATGCACGTTGTGCGTGAGGTGGTCGATGTAGGTGAGGCCGTGGCCGACCGGATTCTGCTCGGCGCCCTCGATCGGCACGAAATCGACGTCATAGATGCCGATGTCGCCAATGCTGCCCGGCTGCGCGCCGTTCTTGCCGCGCCAGCGGTCGACGAAATAGATCAGCGAATCGCCGATGCCCTTGATCGCCGGAATGTTCAGTTCCATCGGGCCGGTTTTGTTGTCGAAGCCCCAGGCGCCCAGTTCGAGCGCGCGCTGGTAGGCCTTGGCGGCGTCCTGCACGCGAAACGCGATCGCGCAGATCGACGGGCCGTGCAGGCGCGCGAAGCGTTGCGCGAACGAATCGGGCTCGCCGTTGACGATGAAGTTGATCTCACCCTGGCGATAAAGCGTCACGTCCTTGTGGCGGTGGCGCGCGACGGCAGTGAAGCCCATGCGCTCGAACAGCTTGCCGAGCGCCTTGGGATCGGGGGCGGTGTATTCGATGAACTCGAAGCCGTCGGTGCCGACGGGATTTTCCCAGGTGGGGACCTGCATGGTTGTCTCCTGCGTTGATCAAGATCATTGATTGGTGCAGGCAGTCTAGCTGTCCAATATGGGAGAAAACTTGCGATCTGGGTCGCAGTTTGCGCAATCTGAGCTATAAAATGCTCTCGATAATTTATCGAGTGGCAGAAAATGGCTGACATCGAATTGGACGCAATCGACCGCCGCATTCTCGCGATCCTTCAGGAGAATGGCCGGCTCTCGAATCAGGAGATCGCGGAGCGGGTGAATCTCTCGCCGAGTCCGTGTCTGCGACGCATTCGGCGGCTGGAAGAGAGCGGGGTGATCCGCGGGTATGTGGCGCTGCTCGACGCGCAAAAGCTGGGGCTCGACCTGCTGGCCTACGTGAATGTGCGGCTGGAGAAGCGCGGGCCGACGGCGTCGGGGCGCGAAGGCGTGACGCACGCCGAGCTGTTTCGCGCGGCCGTGCAGACCTGGCCCGAAGTGGTGGCGTGTCACGCCATGACCGGCGACATGGATTTTCTGCTGCGCGTGCAGGTGGAGGACATGGCGCATTTCTCGCGCTTCGTGCAGGACCAGTTGCTGCACCATCCGTCGGTGATCGACGTGAAGTCGAGCTTTTCCCTGCAGACCTTCAAGGAAACGACCGCGCTGCCAATTCTCTGAACGCCTTTCCCGGCGCCTGGCAGTAGACGTAAAAAAAGCGGCCGAAGCCGCTTTTTTAATTCGTGCTCATTCAACCCAGCCGGGCAGGAGTCACGCCGCCACCGCTTGCGGCAGGATCGTTTCGATCAGACGCGAAGCCTGACGCGCCTGGCGCTTGAGCGCGTAGTCGAACACGGCGGCCTGTTCCTGGAGCATTTCCGCGATGATGCTGCTCTGGTCGGCCGGTTCGAGCGAGAGATACGCGTCGGCTTCGCCGTAGGCGTATTCGATCTTCATGCCCGACTTCTTCGCGATGTGCATCATCGTGGAGTTGCGCGACAGGCAGTGCATGTACAGCGTGGTGACGTGCGTGTTGCGGCTGCGGATGGCCGCACGCTCGAACAGCTTCGAGCCGATGCCCTGGCCGCGCGCGCTTTCGCTCACCGACACGCCGAATTCGGCGGTGCGGCCGTTGCCGTCGGCGGGCAGATAAGCCAGATGGCCCGCGCCAACGAGTTGCAGCTGATGGTCGAACACGCCGAACACGGTGTCGCGCGTGAAATCCAGACCGCGCACATAGTTCTCGATCACGTGGTCCGGCGCGGCCTGGCCGAAACGCAGCAGGCGGTCGTCGGTGCCGAGCGCGAGAAAGTGGCTCAGCAGGCGGTCGCGGTCGGCCGAGGTGAGAACGCGCACCATGACAGGCGAATGACCGGACGACAGCGTGCGGCCGGTCGGCAGGATCGGCGCATGGGCTTGGGTCGAAAGCTTGTTCATGATGGGTTCTCCTTAGAATCGGACTGCGGGCGCATGATGCGGCGCAAAACGAATTCTAGCGGAAACCCTGGGGTGGGGCTAGGGAAAACCCGGATTACGGATTTGAGTGTTGCGCCTAATTAAGAAAATTGACGCGCCAACTCATTGATTTTTATGGGATATGTTCGGTGAATAGGTTGACGCGTCAACTGTTGTGACTACACATCATGTTGCGACGCAGTAATATCGCCGATATCCGGTTCGTTTCAGGGTCAGGCCGATTGCAGTCCGTGATCGACCACGGCGATCACCTGCTCGGCGAAATCGCGGTATCCCATGCGGCCGCCGGGCTTCAGCCACGTGAACGTCCAGTTGATCATGCCGAACACCATCATCGTGAGCGCGGTCTGGTTGTCCGCCGTCACGCGGTCCGGATAGGCGCGCGCGAGCTGGCGCGTGAAGGCGGCGACCACGTCGCGCTGGCGGTTCAGGATGATCTCGCGCTGCGCGTCCACCAGATATTTGACGTCGTTGAGCAGCGCCACATGGCGGCTGTGCGAGGTCTCGTACTCCACGAGAAACGCGCGGATCAGCTCGGCGAAGCTCTCGCGTTCGTCGAGGTTGCGGCGCTGGCTCGCGCCTTCCACCTCCGCGATGATCAGCATCAGCCGCTTCGTGTAGCGGTCGAGCAGATCGAAGAGGATCGCTTCCTTGCTCTCGTAGTAGTGATAGAGGCGGGCTTTGGACGTGCCGCTGGCGGCCGCGAGATCGGACATCGACGTGCTCGGATAGCTCGTCTGCGCGAATTTGGCCGCGGCGAGTTCGAGAATCTGGTCGCGTTGGGTTTCGTGGTCGGGCGCTCGGGTGCGTGCCATTGTTGGGGATCGGCGGAGATCGGCGAGGATCGGCGGAGTTAAGGAGGTCGGGAGATCGGTGGATTCAGCGCGAAAGCGACAGGTGCGCGGCGGTGTGCGGCAGCGCCGGGCGCGTCGAGCGCGCGCTGGCGCCTTCGGCGGGCGCGGC
>NZ_JAAGPN010000162.1:0-18436 GCF_017104805.1 Paraburkholderia sp. Ac-20347
CGAGCGCGCGCACTTCGCTCGCCACCACCGCGAAGCCGCGCCCTTCCTCGCCCGCGCGCGCGGCCTCGACCGCCGCGTTGAGCGCCAGAATATTGGTCTGGAACGCGATACCTTCGATCGTGCCGATGATCTCGCCGATGCGCTTCGACTCGCCCGCAATGCGCTGCATCGTCTCGATCACCTCGTTGACGGCGCTGCCGCCACGTCCCGTCGCGTCCGACGCCAGCACCGCGAGCTGACGCGCCTGACGCGCGTTTTCAGCGTTCTGCTTCACCGTCGCCGTGAGTTGCTCCATGCTCGCCGCCGTCTCTTCGAGCGAGGCCGCCTGCTCCTCGGTGCGCTGCGACAGATCAGCGTTGCCCTGCGCGATTTCCGACGACCCCGTCGCGATCGAATCGCTCGATTGCTGAATGCCCTGCACGAGATCGCGCAGCTTCACGCGCATTTCGTGCAGCGCGTGCATCAGGCTCGAACGGTCGCCGGCCGCCAGCGCGATCGGCGTCGTGAGATTGCCCGCCGCGATCTGCGCGGCCAGCGCGGCCGCGTCGGCCGGTTCGCCGCCGAGCGCGCGACGGATGCTGCGCGTCATGAGCCACGCCATCGTGCCCACCACCGCGAAAATCAGCACGGCGATGCCGATCATCGTGCGCGCGACGCGCCAAAACGCGGCGTTGATATCGTCGTAGAAAAAGCCCGTGCCGATCCACCATTGCCATGCGGGCACCGCCACCACGCCCTGCAATTTCGGTTCGAGCGGACTGTTCGCCGAGCGGTGGATCAGCACGTCGACGAGCGCCACGTGCTCGCTTTGCAGCCCTTGCGCGTAGGCCTGCGTGTCGGTGAGATCGCCCATCGTCGTGCGATTGCCGCCCGTTTTCGTGCCGATCAGGCTCGGATTCGGATGCACGAGGTTGATGCTGTCCGTCGAGGTGATCCAGAAATAACTCTTGCTGTCCGCGTTCAATTCGCTGATCGCCGCTTTCGCCGCGTTCTGCGCGGCCTCGCGCGTGAGCTTGCCCTGCGCTTCCTGCTGCTGGTAATACAGCACCAGATGCTCGGCCTTGAGCAGCAGATTGGTGATTTCCTGCTGCCGGCTCTCGACGAGCGACTGCTTCAGTTGCGACAGGGTCGTCGCGGCGATCAGGACGACACCGACGAGCGCGGTGCCCACGAGAAGGATCAGCTTGGTTGAGACTTTCATTTCGACTCGAAAAGACGGGGAAAGACGTCGGGCGCGAAGCGAACTTCCGATGCTTCTGCAAAATTAACCATTTGGTTAATGCATATCGGCACGGCGCACGGCTTCTTGAGTCGGGTAAATGCGGAGTGTGTGTTGAGTGTGCGGCACGCAGCGTCAGGCGCTCGTGCGCGTCTCCATGAAGGTATGGCGAAAATACTCGCGCACGGCGTGCATCGCCGGGCTCAGTTCCTTGTTCTTGCGCCACGCGAGGCCCACGCTCATCGCGGGTACCGCGTCGAGCAGCATGATGGTTTCGATGCGCCGACCTTCGAGCGACCACGGCCGATACACCATGTCGGAGAGAATCGCCACGCCGGAACCGTTCGCCACCATGCTACGCACCGCTTCCACCGACGAGGTGCGCAGAATCACGTTCGGCCGCCACGCGGTTTCGTTCCAGTAGCGCATCGCCGTTTGCGCGGCTTCGTCCACCGTCAACATGACGAAGGGCTCGGGCGCGACCGACGCGAGCGTCACGCTCTCGCGCTTGAGCAGCGGATGATGCGCACCCACCCAGAGGCGGCGCACCGAATGAATCACCGGTTCGAGCGCGAGTTCAGGATTGGAAACATTCGACGTGAGCAGCACCGCCATGTCGTATTGCCCGGTGATCAGGCCTTCCTCGATGGCGTCGCGATTGAGTTCGTGCAGTTGAATCGTGAGACGCGGATACAGCGCGTTGAGCCGCTGCACATGATGCGGCAGAAAGTAGCCGAGCACGGTGTAGCTCGCGGCAATCGCGAGCGTGCCCGTGAGCGTGCTTTCGAGGTTGGGAATGCGCATGGCCTCGTCCACCGACGCGAGGATCGTGTACGCATGATTCAGAAAGCGCCGCCCCGTGTCGGTCAGCGCGACGCCCGTCGCGCCGCGCACGAATAGCTGCGTGCCGAGCGTCTCTTCGAGTTCTTTAATCGCGCTCGTGACGGCTGACTGCGAAATCGTCAGATGAATAGCCGCTTGCGAGAGTTGCCCGAGTTCGGCGGTCGCAACGAAGTATTTGAGCTGTCTGAGCGTGAGCGCCATCTTCGTGGGTGGCCCGGCGGCCAGGAAAGAGTCCGGCCGATGGTATCGAAAAAATTGATACCGAGGCATACAAAAATAAAACTTTTTTGGCGATCGACCACCGGTTAACCTGCCTTTCAATCCTGTTGCGCAGCGGCTCACCGCGCCGCCGCCAGACGAACCTGGAGGAGCACCGTATGAACAAGCAGTACGTCGACCTGAACTCCGATATGGGGGAAGGCTTCGGTCCGTGGCACATCGGCGATGGCGTCGACGAGCAGATCATGCCGCTCATCAGTTCGGCGAATATCGCCACCGGTTTTCACGCGGGCGATCCGAACATCATGGCGCGCACCGTGCAGCTGGCGCGCGAGTCCGGCGTCGGCATCGGCGCGCATCCGGGCTTTCGCGATCTCGTCGGTTTCGGCCGCCGCCATATCGCCGAAACGCCGCAGGCGCTCGTCAACGATCTGCTCTATCAAGTGGGCGCGCTGCGCGAATTCGCGCGGCTGCACGGCGTGCGGCTCCAGCACGTCAAGCCGCACGGCGCGCTCTACATGCACGCGGCACGCGACGAAACCTTCTCGCGCCTGCTCGTCGAAACGCTGCAACAGGTCGATCCGAATCTGCTGCTGTTCTGCATGGAATCGTCGGCGACGTGGCGCGTGGCGCAGGAGATCGGCCAGCCCGCGATCCGCGAGTTCTACGCCGATCGCGACTACGACCGCAACGGCTCGATCGTCTTTATCCGCCGCATCGGGCCGCTCGATCCCGAACAGGTCGCCGAGAAAGTGCTGCGCGCCTGCGTGGACGGCAAGGTGCGCACCGTCGACGGCGACGACATCGATATCGACTTCGACTCCGTCTGCATTCACAGCGACACGCCCGGCGCGCTGCAACTGGTGCGCGGCACGCGCGAGGCGCTGGTGCGCGAAGGCATCCGCATCACCGGACCGCTGGCGACGGCCGCGAGTCTCTGAGCCGCGCGACGCCGAATCCCATAACACGATCAAGGAGCACAACACGATGGCACTGCACGATATCGTCAGCCCGTTGCCGGGCACGTTCTACCGGCGTTCCTCGCCCGACGCGGCGTTCTATGTCGATCTGGACGCCGCCGTTCAGCCCGACACCGTCGTCGGCCTCGTCGAAGTGATGAAGCAGTTCACGGAGATCGAGAGCGGCGTGTCGGGACGCGTCGCGGAACTGCTGGTCGAAGACGGCGAGCCGGTCGATGCCGGCCAGGTGCTGATGCGCGTGGAGGCGTGACGATGAACGTTGCAGACACAACCAATACGCGTTATCGCCCCGCGCGCATCCGCACGGTGCTGGTGGCCAATCGCGGTGAAATCGCCGTGCGCGTGATCCGCGCCGCGCACGAACTTGGTATGCGCGCGGCCGTGGTGGTCAGCGACGCCGATCGCGACAGCCTCGCCGCGCGCATGGCCGACGAAGCCGTGCACATCGGCTCGTCGCACGCGGCGAAAAGCTATCTGAATCCGGCCGTCATTCTCGACGCCGCGCGCCAATGCAACGCCGATGCCGTGCATCCGGGCTATGGCTTCCTCTCCGAAAACGCCGACTTCGCCGCGCAGGTCGAAGCGGCCGGCATGATCTTCGTCGGCCCCGCGCCGCAAGTCATCGCGACGATGGGCGACAAGGCCCGCGCCCGCGAGACCGCACAGCGCGCCGACGTGCCGACCGTGCCGGGCAGCACCGGCGTCGTCCAATCGCTCGACGAGGCGCGCGAAGTCGCCGCGCGCATCGGCTATCCGATCATGATTAAAGCAGCCGCAGGCGGCGGCGGACGCGGCATTCGCGTCGCCCACGACGCGGCCCAGCTCGACGCGGAACTGCCGCTCGCGCAGCGCGAAGCGCAGGCGGCGTTCGGCGACGGCGGCGTCTATCTCGAACGCTTCGTGAAGCACGCGCGCCACATCGAAGTCCAGGTGCTCGGCGACGGTCACAACGTCGTGCATCTGTTCGAGCGCGAATGCTCGCTGCAACGACGCCGCCAGAAGATCCTCGAAGAAGCGCCCTCGCCTTCGCTCACGCCCGCGCTGCGCGCGCAACTGTGCGCGTCGGCCACGCGGCTCGCGCAACAGGTCGGTTATCGCAGCGCGGGCACGCTCGAATATCTGTTCGACGAAACGCGCGGCGAGTTCTACTTCATCGAAATGAACACGCGCATTCAGGTCGAGCATCCGGTCACGGAGGCGATCACCGGCATCGATCTCGTGCGCGAAACGCTGCGCATCGCCGACGGCGAACCGCTGCGCTTTCAACAGAGCGACATCGTCATGCGCGGCGCGGCGATCGAATGCCGGATCAACGCCGAAGATCCGCTGCAGGATTTCCGCCCGAATCCGGGCCGCGTCGACGAACTGATCTGGCCGACCGGCCCCGGCGTGCGCATCGACTCGCTGCTGTATCCGGGCTACGTCGTGCCGCCGTTCTACGATTCGCTGCTGGCCAAGCTGATCGTGCACGACGAGAGCCGCGCCGCCGCGCTCGACCGTCTCGCGCGCACGCTGCGCGAGCTGCATATCGGCGGACTGAAAACCACCGCGCCGCTGCATCAGGCGCTGCTCGCCGACGACGACGTGCGCGCCGCGCGCTATCACACCAACTTCCTCGAATCGTGGATGGACGCCTGGCGCGCCACCGCTCAACTCAAGCAGTCGAACCCGCAGGAGGCATCGTGACGATACGCTACACCTATGGCGGCGACGAATTCGTCTTCGCCGAGATCAGCGAGGACATGTCGCTCGACGCGTTCTTCAAGGGCACGGCGATCACGCGCGAACTCGCGCGCCGCGAGGTTCCAGGCGTGACCGAAATCTGTCCGGCGAACGCCTCGTACCAGGTGCGCTACGACCCGGACGTGATCGCGCCCGACGCGCTCGTGGCGCTGCTGAAAAGTATCGAAGCCGAAGTCGGCGAAGCGGCGCTCGACATCGACACGCGCATCGTCGAAGTGCCGGTGCTCTACAACGATCCGTGGACGCACGAAACGCTGATGCGTTTTCGCGAGCGTCATCAGGATCCGGAATCGACCGATCTGGAATACGCCGCGCGCATCAACGGCAAGCGCGACGTCGATGAATTCATCGCCGCGCATGCGGATTCGCCGTGGTTCGTCTCGATGGTCGGTTTCGTCGCGGGCTTGCCGTTCATGTACCAGATGGTCGAGCGCGAGCGTCAATTGCAGGTGCCCAAATACCTGCGCCCGCGCACCGACACGCCGAAGCTCACCGTGGGCCACGGCGGCTGCTTCGGCTGCATCTATTCGGTGCGCGGCGCGGGCGGCTACCAGATGTTCGGCGTCACGCCCGCGCCGATCTTCGACCCGCAACAGCGGCTCGATTATCTGCGCGACTTCATGGTGTTCTTCCGTCCCGGCGACATCGTGAAGTTCAAGCCCATCGACCGCGCGGAATACGACGCGGCGCTCGCCGCCGTGGATGCGGGCACGTTCGCGCTGCGCACGCGGCCCGTGCGCTTCTCGCTCGACGCCTTCCTGCGCGATCCCGACGCGACCAACCGTTCTCTCGTCGAGGTGCTGTATGCCGACTGACACGCTCAATCTCATCGAAGTCGTGAAACCCGGCCTCGCCACCTCGGTGCAGGACGGCGGCCGCCAGGGCTACTATCACGTGGGCATTCCGCCGTCCGGCTCGCTCGATCAGTATTCGTCGCGCGCGGCCAATCTGCTGGTCGGCAACGACGAGAACGCGGCCGTGCTCGAATTCACGCTGCTCGGCCCCGACCTGCTGTTTCATGCCGATGCGCTCGTCGCGCTCACAGGCGCGGAAATGACGCCGAAGATCGACGGCGTCGTGCAGCAAAGCCACACGGCGCTGCGCGTGCGCGCGGGCAGCAAGCTGAGCTTCGAGTACGTGAAGCGCGGCGCGCGTGCGTATCTCGCGGTGGCGGGCGGCATCGACGTGCCCGAGGTGCTCGGCAGCCGCTCGACCTACACGCTCGGCGCGATTGGCGGACACGAAGGCCGCCGTCTGCAAAAGGGCGACCGCATCGGCTTTGGCGCGTCACGCGGCGCGGGCCGCGAAGGCACCGAATTGCCGCCGACGATGCGCGCGAAACTGGAGAACACGGTGGCGTTGCGCGTGCTCACCGGGCTCTATCACTACCGCCTGACCGACGAATCGGCGCAAAGCTTTTTCGACGATGAATGGATCGTCGCGCCCGAGGCGGACCGCATCGGCTATCGCTACAAGGGCGGCACGCCGCTGCGTTTCCGCGACCGCGAGCAGCCGTTCGGGGCCGGGGCCGATCCGTCCAATATCGTCGACGCCTGCTATCCGATCGGCTCGATTCAGGTGCCCGCGGGACTGGAGCCGATCATCCTGCATCGCGATGCGGTCTCGGGCGGCGGCTACGCGACCATCGGCACGGTCATCAGCGCCGACATGGATCTGATCGGCCAGATGCAGCCCAATCATCGCGCGCGTTTCGTGAGCGTGACGATGGACGAGGCGCTCGCGGCGCGCAAGGCGTATCAGCATCGGCTCGCGCTGCTGCGTGAAGCGTTGCAGACCTGAAGGCTGTCGGTGTCGTCGCAGTCGTTGTACTCGTCGTAGTCGAACCCGCAGTCCTCACCCGCTTTTAAAAAACCAGGCCCGCGCCGCTTCCGGCGCGGCGTCTCACCGGCTCCATTCTCAACTCGCGTTCCGTGCGGCCTCGCGCCGCCCGGCGGATGCGCTCGCGCTTTTTTTGTCTGATCAGGCTGCCCGACCGGCGTCACGGCAGCCCCGTTGCCGCACGCGCGGCGCGGCCCCGACGCCGTTCATCGATTTGCCGATTCGAGGAGCACGATCATGGCCAACCTGGCTCAGGAAAGCACGGAGGGCGACGTCGATCTGTCGACGCGCGCCATCCCCGATAGCGCGAGAATGCCGCCCTTCTCGCTGACGATGGCGTGGTGGGCCGTCTGTAGCGCGGTGTTCTACATCGTCGTGGGCGCGACGCTCGCGCTCAATTACGGCGCGCGCAACGCGCTGATCGGCATGGCGCTTTCGGTGCTGTCGTATGGCGTCATCAACACGATCATCAGCCGCTATGCGATTCGCACCGGCCTCTCCGTGGCCTTGTTTTCACGCGTGCTATTCGGCAGCGTGGGCGCGGCGCTGGCGACACTGATCTTCTTCGCCACCGCCATTTACTACGCCGTGTTCGAAGGCTCGGTGATCGCCGTCGCGGCCAATCATCTGTTTCCCGTGCTCGACTACAAATGGGCCGCGCTGATCGTGGTCTGCTACAGCGTGCCGCTCGTGTTCGGCAGCGTGCAGCACTGGCTCGACAAGTTCAACGGCGTGCTGCTGCCGTTCTATCTGCTCGGCCTGCTCGCGGCCGTGGGCCTCACGACCTGGGAATACGGCTACAACGCGGCGTGGCTCGACTTCGGCCCCAAGGGCGCGGTGCCCGCGAACGGCTGGTGGCAATGCTTCGTCTACTACATGGGCGTGTGGGTGCTCATGATGTTCACGTTCGACTATGCGCGTTTCGGCCGCAAGGAAGACGCGGGCTATCACGGCCGCTTCAACTTCGGCATTCCGTTCTATCTCGTCACGTTCCTGCTGAACGGCGCGGCAGGCATTTATCTCGTCAGCACGATACCCGGACTCGGCACGCTCTCCGAAGTCTCGGTCGTGCTCGCGCTGCTGAAGCTGATGGGCATCTGGGGACTGCTGTTCGTCTGGGTCACGCAGTCGCGCATCAACACCGCGAACTACTATCTCGCGACCATCAACATGCAGGCCTTCTTCCAGAAAGCCGCCGGTTTGCGCGCGCCGAAATTCGTCTGGGCGCTCGTGGTGGGCGTCGTGGTCTACACGCTGATGATGGCCGATATCTTCTCGAAGATTCTGCAGGCGCTCGCGTGGCAAGGCGTATTCGTGGTGGCGTGGGTGGGCGTGGCGCTCTCGCATATCACCTCGACGCGTTATGAACGGCTGATCGGCGCCGATATTGAATGCCGCGATTCGCACGTGCCGCAATTCAATCCGGGCGGATTGATCGCGTGGTTCAGCGGCGCGTTCGTCGGCTTCGCGCTGAACACGGAGACCGGCTTTGTCGCGTCGCTTTCGGCGCCCGCGACTTTCGTGATTTCGTGGGCCGTGTATAGCGCGCTGCTGGCCGGTGCGAAGCGCACGTGGTTCGTGCGCAATCTGTAATCGGCCAATAGCGGAATAAAAAAAGCGCGTCCTCGACGGACGCGCTTTTTTGCTTTTCACACTTCAACAGTGCAGCGTCAGTTCTTCGCCTGCACGCTGTCCGCCGACCAGCCGCCGCCCAGCACCTTATACAGCGTGACCTGGTTCGACAGCTTCGCCAGCTGATCGGTGACGAGTTGCTCCTGCGCCGTATAGAGCGTGCGCTGCGCGGTCAGCAACGTGAGGAAGCTGTCCGTGCCGGTCTTGAAGCGCGCCTGCGCGAGATCGTAGTAATCCTGCGCCGACGTCACGTAATCGCGATCCGCCGCGACTTGATCGACGTAGGTCGCGCGGCCCGCCAGCGCATTCGCGACTTCCTTGAACGCGGTCTGAATAGCCTTTTCGTAGTCGGCGATATCGATATCCTTTTCGATCTTCGCGACATCGAGCGACGCCTTGTTGCTGCCGTAATCGAAGATCGGCATCGTAATCGACGGTGCAAAACTCCACGCGCCCGTGCCCGCCTTGAACAGCTGCGAGAGACTCGTGCTCGCCGTGCCCGCCGACGCAGTCAGTTCGATCTTCGGAAAGAACGCCGCGCGCGCCGCGCCGATGTTCGCGTTCGCGCCCTTGAGCGTGTGCTCGGCCTCGATGATGTCGGGGCGGCGCGTGAGCAGGTCCGAGGGCGCGCCCGCGTCGACGTCGGCGAACAGCGCGTCGCTGTCGAGCAGCGTCGGGCCGCCGTCCAGATCATCGGGCAGCGCGCAGCCGATCTGGGCGCTCAGCGTGTTGCGGTCCTGCGCGACGGCGCGCGTGTACGACGCCATGCTCGCCCGCGCGCTTGCCAGCGAAGTCTGCGCCTCGCGCACGTCCTGCAATGACGCGCTGCCGATCTTCATCATGCTGACCGTGAGGTCGTAGGTGCTCTGATCGGCCGCGACGGTATCGGTCGCGACTTTCAGCAGCGCCTCGTCGGATTGCAGCTGCAGGAAGTCGGTCGCCACATCGGCCACCAGCGTCAGTTGCGTGCTGGTGCGCGACGCCTCGCTCGACAGATAGTTCTCCAGCGCCTGACGCTTGAGACTGCGCAGGCGGCCGAAGAAGTCGATCTCCCACGACGTCGTGCCGACCGACGCGGTATTCGAATGGCTGATCGCGCCGTCGGTGCGCGTGTTGGTGATCGAGCCGCCCGCGTCGATGGTCGGCGCGAGCGCCGCGCGCGTGATGCGGTACTGCGCCTCGTACTCGGCCACCTGGAGCGCCGCCACGCGCAGATCGCGATTGTTGTCGAGCGCGAGCGCGATCAGCTTCTGCAGACGCGGGTCCTTGAAGTAATCGCGCCAGCCGACATCGGCGGCGAACGGCGCGGCAGCGGGCGACGTATTGGGCGCCGAAGCGGACGATGCCGACGATGCCGCCGCCGTCTCATACGCGGCCCCAGTCGGCCACGCGGAATCGACCGGCGCGGCGGGCCGCTGATAAGCCGGATCGAGCGAACAGGCGCTCAGTGCCACGGCACAGAGCACGGATAAAAGCTTCAATTTCATTCTGAATCTCCGGCAGTCCCGGCGTGGTCGCCGTTATCGTCGGCATGGCCTTTGCGAGCGTCGCCGTGCTCGTTGAACAGCTTGCGCACGACGATGAAGAACACGGGCACGAAGAAGATTGCGAGCGCGGTGGCCGCGATCATGCCGCCGGCCACGCCGGTGCCGATCGCGTGGCGCGCGGCCGAACCCGCGCCCGTGCTCACCACGAGCGGCAGCACGCCGAACACGAACGCCAGCGAGGTCATGAGAATCGGCCGCAAACGCTGATGCGCCGCTTCGAGCGTGGCCTCGACCAGTCCGCGTCCTTGCGCCTGCAAGTCCTTCGCGAACTCCACGATCAGAATCGCGTTCTTGGTCGCGAGACCGATGGTCGTCAACAGACCCACCTTGAAGTAGACGTCGTTCGAGAGTCCGCGCAGATGCGCACCGAGCAGCGCGCCGAGCACGCCGATCGGCACCACGAGAATCACCGCGATCGGCACCGACCAGCTTTCGTACAGACCCGCGAGACAGAGGAACACAACGACCAGCGAAATCGCGTACAGATACGTCGCCTGCGAACCCGCGAGCACTTCCTGGAACGACTGTCCGGTCCATTCGATGCCGAATCCGGTCGGCAACTGCTTCGCGACTCTTTCGACGGCCGCCATCGCCTGCCCCGTGCTGACGCCGGCCGCGGGCTGCGCGCTCATCTCCATCGCCAGCTCGCGGTTGTAGCGCTCGATCTGCGGCGGTCCGAAGGTCCAGCGCGTCTTCGCGAACGCGGAGAACGGCACCATCTCGCTGTCGTAGCCCGAGGTGCTGGTGGTCGAACTCGACGTGCTCGACGTCGACGTCGACGAAGAAGAACTCGACGACGATGACGAAGAAGACGACGAATCCGCCCGCACATACCACTGCCCCACATCGTTGGGCATCATGCGATAAGGCGCATCGGCCTGCACATAGACCTTCTGGATGCGGCCCGTGTCGATGTAATTGTTCACGTACGACGAGCCGAACGCGGTCGACAGCGTCGAATCGACATCCGAAATCGACAGGCCGAGCGCGCTCGCTTTTTCACGGTCGATGTCGACGTAAAGCTGCGGCGTGTCTTCGAGACCGGCGGCGCGCGTCATCGCGAGCGACGGTTCCTTCGCGGCCAGCGCGATGAACTGATTACGCGCCTTGAGCAGCTTGTCGTGGCCCTGGCCCGCGCGGTCTTCGATCTCGAAGTCGAGCCCGCTCTGCGTGCCGAGGCCGTGAATCGCGGGCTCGTTCATCACGAAGACCTGCGCGTCGCGGCTGCCCGCGAACGCGGCGTTCGCGCGATCGATCACCGCCTGCGCGCTGTCGTTCGAGCCGCGCACGCTCCAGTCCTTCAACTGCACGAATGCGAGCGCGTTGTTTTGCCCTTGCCCGTTGAAGCTGAAACCGTTCACGGCCATCACGTGCGAGACCGCGTTCTGCTTGAGGAAGTATTGCTCGACGGCTTCGACCGTCTTCACCGTCTTCGATGCGGGCGTGCCGACCGGCGCCGAGATCGACACCATGATCGAGCCTTGATCTTCTTCGGGCAGATACGAGGACGGCAGCGTCACATAGAGAATGCCGACCACGCCCGCGATCAGCGCATAGCCCAGCATCCAGCGCACCGGCTTCGAGACCACGCCCGCGAGCGACGCGCTATAACGCGCATTGCTCTTCGTGAACAGGCGGTTGAACGCGCCGAGCAGGCCGCGCCGTTCGTGATGCTCGACGGCGGACGTCGTCAACAGACTCGCGCACAGCGCGGGCGTGAGCGTCATCGCGAGCAGCACCGAGAGCACCATCGCCGAGACGATGGTGACCGAGAACTGCCGGTAGATCGCGCCGGTCGAGCCGGAGAAGAACGCCATCGGAATGAACACGGCCGTGAGCACCGTGGTCACGCCCACGAGCGCGCCGGTGATCTGGCCCATGGCCTTTTTCGTTGCGGCCTTCGCGTCGAGTTTCTCCTCGGCCATGATGCGTTCGACGTTTTCCACCACGACGATGGCGTCGTCGACGAGCAGGCCGATCGCCAGCACCATCGCGAACATCGAGAGCACGTTGATCGAGAAGCCGATCGCCGACATCACGCCGAGCGTGCCCAGCAGCGCAACCGGCACGACGATAGTCGGAATCAGCGTCGCGCGCAGATTCTGCAGGAACAGATACATCACGAGGAACACGAGGATCACCGCTTCGAAGAGCGTCTTCATGACCTCCTCGATCGAGATCTTCACGAACGGCGTGGAATCGTACGGATACGCGATCGCCACGTCCTTCGGCAGTTGCGGCTGCAGTTCGACGAGCTTCGCGCGCACGGCCTTCGCCACCGACATCGCGTTCGCGCCGGTCGATAGCTTGACCGCCAGCGCCGAGGCCGGCTTGCCGTCGAGCCGCGACGACGTATCGTACGAATCGCCGCCCACTTCCACGCGCGCCACGTCCTTCACGCGCACCTTGGAGCCGTCGCTGTTCACGCGCAGCAGGATGTCGCCGAACTGTTCGGGCGTGGTCAGCAGGCTCGACGAGGAAATCGTCGCGTTGATCGCCTGCGAATCCGTCGCGGGCGCGCCGCCGAGTTCGCCGACCGAGAGCTGCACATTCTGGTTCGTGACCGCCGTCGTCACGTCGGAGGCCGTGAGGCCGAAGCTGCGCAGCTTGACCGGATCGAGCCAGATGCGCATGGCGTGCTGCGCGCCGAACAGCGTCACGTCGCCGACGCCATTGATCTGCGTGAGCGGGTCTTCGAGCTGCGAGGCGATCACGTTGCCGAGATCGATGGAATTGAGCGTGCCGCCCGGCGAGGACAGCGCGACGATCATCAGGAAGTCGCTCGACGACTTCGCCACTTCCACGCCCTGCTCCTGCACCGTCTCCGGCAGCGAGGCGCTCGCCTGGGTCACCTTGTTCTGGACCTGCACCTGGGCGATGTCCGGATTGGTGCCGGGCTTGAAGGTCAGCGTGATGGTCGCCTGACCCGCGCCGCTGCTCGTCGACGACATATAGAGCAGATTGTCGATGCCCGAGAGCTTCTGCTCGATCACCTGCGTGACGGTCTTCGCCACGGTGTCGGCGGACGCGCCCGGATAGGTCGCCGTGACCTGCACCGAAGGCGGCGCGATGGTCGGGTACTGCTCGATCGGCAGCGTGGTGGTCGCCGCGCCGCCAATCAGCATGATGACGATCGCGATGACCCACGCGAGGATCGGGCGCTGGATGAAGAAACCTGCCATGCGCCCTCCTTACGATGCCGTCGCGGCCGAGCTTGCCGATGCGGCGGGCGTGGCCGACGCCGCAGGCGCATCTGACGCCGACGTTGCCGCCGACGCCGAGTCAGCCGCCACATGCACCGCCACGCCGCTCTGCACCTTCTGCAAACCGTCGACGATCACGCGGTCGCCCGCCTTCAGCCCGCTCGTCACGATCCACTGATCGCCGTAAGCGCTATCGGCCTGCACCGACACCTGCTTCGCGTGGCCCGTCGCATCGACGATCCAGACGCTCGCGCCGCCATCCGACGCGCGCGTGACGGCCAGTTGCGGCACCAGCAGCGCGCTCGTGCTTTCGCCTTCGTCGAGCTGCGCGCGCACGAACATGCCCGGCAGCAGCTCGCCTTCGGGATTCGGGAAAATCGTGCGCAGCGTGACCGAACCGGTGGTCGCATCGACGGTGATGCCCGAGAACTGCAGCACGCCCGGATGCGCGTACGACGTGCTGTCCTCCATCACGAGCTGCACCGCCGCGCCGTTGCCCGCGCGCTTCATGTGGCCCGATGCGAAGGCCTTGCGCAGACGCAGCCAGTCGGCGCTCGAACGCGTGACGTCGAGATACATCTCGTCGTAGGCGTGAATGGTCGCGAGCGCCGTGGTCTGGTCGGACGTCACCAGCGCGCCCTCGGTCACCGACGACGCGCCGATGCGCCCCGAAATCGGCGCGGTAATGCGCGTGTAGCCGAGGTTGATGCGCGCCGATTCGAGCGAGGCGCGGTCGGCGATCACGTCGGCCTCGTCCTCGCGCACGGCGGCGATGGCGTCGTCGTTGTCCTGCGCGCTCACCGCGTTGATCTTCACGAGTTGCGCGTAACGGTCGGCCTTGGTTTTCGCGGACGCCAGCGTGGCCTCTGCCTTCGCGAGCGTGCCGCGCGCCTGATCGTAAGTCGCCTGGTAGGTGGCGGGGTCGATCTGGTAGAGCACCTGACCGGCCTTCACGTCCGAGCCTTCGACGAACAGACGCTTCTGCACGATGCCGCCGATCTGGGGACGCACGTCCGACACCTTCAGCGACGACAGACGCCCGGACAGCTCCGCCGTCATCACGATGCGTTGCGGCGCGAGCGTGCGCACCCCGACATCGACGGCCTGGGCGGCAGGCGCGTCGCCGCCGTGACGCTGACAACCGGCGATCGCCAGCACGGACGCGCAAACGAGCGCGGCGGCGAGCCAGCGCGGCTGGCGCGCGGCTCCACGGCTTGAATGTTTGAGTTGCGGCATAGATCCCATCGAATACGTTGAAGCTCCAGACCGAGCGGGGCGCGGAGCGAAACAGCGCGGAAAGATTTCGTAAGGTTGGAGCGTGGAAAAATGAAGGCCGCCAGGCGGCGCGCCGATCACGACTCGCAGCGGATTGCCTCGGAGTACCAGGCGATCGATGGCGTTATGCGCTCGTGCTTCCAAGCACCGAAGGCCGTGCGTTTCGCGGCATCGCTGCAGTCCTCGTCTCGCGCGGCGCGTCGAGTGCGTCCCGTTCGCGCCGCGGCCGATGACCGCCCATTGCGTTCCAACCCTGAATTTCAGACTCGCGCTGCAATCCCGAATAACTAAACTGAACGGTATGGTTTATAATTGAACCATTGATCGCTGTCAATCCGATTACAGCTTTCCGGCCTCACATGAATGTTTCAAATCGTCACTGTCACGGCGTTGCGCCGCGATGCGAGAGGCGTGCACGAGAAAGTGCGCAAAGGCGGGAAGCGGCGAATCGGGAGCGGAGTCCCCATGAGAAAGAAGACGGAAGAAAAGCGCCAATCCATTATCGACGCGGCCCTGGAGGTGTTCCGGGAGGTCGGTTTCGAGCAGGCTTCGATGACGCAGATCGCGACGCGTTCGGGCGCCTCGAAGGCCACGCTCTATAGCTATTTCGACTCGAAAGAGGCGTTATTTGCTGAAACAATGACGAGCCGCGCAAGTTCGGAAATCCGCCAGGCGTTCGATCGCCTGACACTCGACGTGCCGCTGCGCGAGTCGCTGACCGCGTTCGGACTGCACTATCTCGGTGCCGTGCTGCAGCCGTCGTTTCTGTCGACGCGCCGTCTGTGCGTGCAGGAAGTCGATCGCTCGAACGTGGGCCGCGTGCTCTACGAGACCGGTCCGCAGCAAGGTCTGATGCATGTGCGCGACTTTCTCGCGAGCGCCATCGAGGCGCGCACGATCCGCCCGTGCGAGCCGGAAGTCGCCGCGCGCCATCTGCTCGCGTTGATCGAAGCCGAGCTGGTCGAACTCGCGCTGCTCGGCTACGAAGTGAAGACGTCGCGCGCGAAACTCACGCCGGTCGTGAACCGCGCCGTGGATGTGTTTGTCGCCGCTTATGCGGCGGGCGCGCCAGTGGCGAAATAGGCGCTGCGCGCGACGTGCGCATGAACGTCAGAACAGGTGCTGGATGCCCGCGTACACGCCCGTTTGCGACGCGCCCGCAACCGGATTGCCGCTCGCCGCGCCCGTGCCCGCCGCGTTGGCGTTAAGCGAGAAGTTCGCGCCGCTGCTGTTGCGCACGCTGGCCGCCTGGAAATCGAGCAGCGTGCGCGTGGAGAGGTTGTACGAGCCGCCGAGCGTATAGATCGTCGCGTTGCCGCCGCCCTTGTTCGCGTTGACGTGATAGACCGCCGCGATCAGCGCGGCCGCCGGGGAAATGCGCCACGTCACGCCGCCCCATTCGTGATCGAGCGTCGTGGGCGCGACGCCCGCCGTCGCGCTGCCGCCCGAGGTGCGAATCGCCTGATACGCGCCCTGAATCTTGAACGGCCCGAGAAACACATTGAGCGCAGCCGTGTATTCGCGCGAGGCCGTGAACGGATCGTCGAATTGTCCGTTGGCGGGATCGCGAATTTCGTCGTAAATCGCCCGCGCCTGGAATAACGCCGACGTATAGGTCAATTGCGCGCCCGCCTCGCGGCCTTGCGCCGTCGTGCCATTGCCGTTCCAGTTCGTCGCGTTCGACAGCGCATATTGGCCGTAGAAGTCGAAGCCCGCGTATTTCGGCGTTTGATACGAAATCGTATTGCTCGACGACGGCCAGTTTCTGCCGCGCACGAGCGAGCCCGATGACCACGCCGATTGCCCGAACGGATCGAAATCCCACACGCCGTTGGCAATGAAGAACTGACGTCCGAGCAGCAGCGTGCCGTAGCGATCGCTGCCGATCCCCACGAACG
Organism: Paraburkholderia sp. Ac-20347; assembly: GCF_017104805.1. Taxonomy (NCBI): domain Bacteria; kingdom Pseudomonadati; phylum Pseudomonadota; class Betaproteobacteria; order Burkholderiales; family Burkholderiaceae; genus Paraburkholderia; species Paraburkholderia sp. Ac-20347. The sequence continues at coordinate 16,399 of NZ_JAAGPN010000162.1, forward strand.
CGAGACGATTGAACAGTTGACCGTCGCCGGCGCCCGCGCCGTTCGTCACGTTCAACGCGCCTTCGAGCTGGAAGAGCGTCTTCAGTCCGCCGCCCAGATCCTCCACGCCTTTGAGCCCCCACATGCTCGCGCTCCAGTCGCCATTCTCGGCACGCCAGCGCGACGCGCTGCCGCTATTCGTGGGCACGCCGCTCATATATTCGATACCCGTATCGAGGCGGCCATACAAGGTCACGCTGCTTTGCGCCTGCGCCGTGCTTGTTGCCATCAGCGTCGTGAGTGTCGTCAGCGACGCCGCCATCCAAATCGTGCGATTCAAATCCAGGACTCCTGTCGATCAGTTTCGTTGGGTTCAGCCGAAAAACCGACAGGATTGTTCAGTGAAAACCAATAATCGGCAAAGCAGCAAATCTCCGAATCAAATGAATGCATTCGTGCTTCGCAAAGCAGAGTTGAGAGCCGCAGGTTTGAACAACTCATGTGATTGCGATAGCAACCTTCCCGCGCGCGCGAACGCGAATTCCTCCGTGTTTTAAGGCACTTTCTCCGCTCGCTTCACAGCGGAAAAATTTCGTAACGTCATGCTCGCCTCCACCCGCGCATCGCGTGATTTCAATTGATCGCGTTATCACAAACCCGCAACGCTCGCCAAGCGCCGATATCTCTTTAGCTTTTCAGAAATCGGCGGTTTTGAATTAATCATTCGCTGAACATAATGGTTGATCCAGCCGGCAACGCGGCTTTCATGCCGGCGATTCCCACGTTCAATCTGCCGTTCCCGGCGCTGCCCTGGAGATATCGACATGCAAGCGGATCTTTCCGTCGCGGCGACCGCCGTCCGGCCGGCTTCATTGGCGCATTGATATGCATTCTTTCATCGCCCTCATCGATTACGCGCTGCTCGGGCTCAGCACGGGCGGCGCGTATGCGCTCGTCGCGCTCGGACTCGTGGCCGTCTATCGCGGCACCGGCGTGGTCAACTTCGCGCAAGGCGGCATCGGCATGGCCTCCGCCTACGCGTTCTGGAAACTGCATGCGCACGCGGGCGTGCCGCTGTGGCCCGCGATCGGCCTCGGCATCGCGGCAGGCGTGACGATCAGCATTGCGTTTTACGCCTTCGTCGGGCGGCGTCTCGTGGGCGCATCGACCACCACGAAAACGCTCGTCACGCTCGGTCTGCTGCTGATGCTCGAAGCGGCCGTGCGCATCGTCTGGACCAATCAGCAGGAACGCGTGGACAGCTTTCTCGTCTCGGGCGGCACCACGCTGTTCGGCGCGCACGTGCAATATCTCGCGCTGGTGCTGCTAGCCACGGCGATCGCGCTGACCGTGCTGCTTACGCTGCTGTTCGAGCGCACGCGCTTTGGCCACGCCACCACGGCGCTGCAGGACAGTCCGCTCGGCGCGCAGGCGCTCGGCTATTCGCCGCATCCGTGGGGCGCGGCCGCGTGGGGCATCAGCGGTCTGCTCGCGGCGCTCGCGGGCATTCTGCTTTCGCCGATCACCGCGCTCAGCCCGAATTCGCTGAGCAGCCTCGTGATTCCCGCGCTGGGCGCGGCGCTGATCGCGGGCTTCCGGCGCTTCGGCGTCGCGCTCGCGGTGGCGCTCGCCGCGGGCGTGGCGGAATCGCTCGCCATCGGTCTGTCGATCGAGCCGGGCCTCGGCAAGTCGATCCCCTATCTCGTCACGCTCGTCGCGCTCGTGGTGAGCGGGCGCAATCTGCCGGGACGCGGCACCTTCGACACGCCGCGCCTCTTTCGCGTCGGCAACGGCCGCGTGAGTCCGTTCGGTCTCGCGCTCGCCGCGGCGACGCTCGCGGCGCTCGTCTACGCGCTGCCCGATTACTGGTCCGACACGCTCGCGCTCACCGCGATCTTCGCGCTGATCGGCCTCGCGGTCGTGGTCTCCACCGGCTACGCGGGCCAGGTGAGCCTGCTGCCGCTCGGACTCGCGGGCGCGTCGGTGCTGTTCGCGGGCTGGCTCGGACAACACGGCGCGCCGTTCGGCGCGACGCTCGCGGGCACCGCGCTCGCAGCGG
>NZ_JAAGPN010000163.1:0-18418 GCF_017104805.1 Paraburkholderia sp. Ac-20347
GCGCCGTCCGCGACGCAGAGCAGCACCACCTCGGCCCGGCGCGCGAGTTCGCGCGGCGTGACGACCACGCGCGCGCCGTCGGCGACGAGCGCCTCGGCCTTCGCTACGGTACGGTTCCACACGCTCACCGCGTGCCCCGCGCGCAGCAGATGGCGGATCATCGGCGCGCCCATTAATCCCGGGCCGCAAAATCCCAGTTCGGTTTTGTCCTGCTCCTGCATGTGCTTCGTCTCCTGCATGGCGTTGCTCGTCTCGATGTGCGGTACTGCGTTGCTTGACGTCGCTCCGGCTTCGGTTCCGGGCACGCGCAATGCACGCGGATTCCGCGAGGCGCCATCATAACCGGCGGCCTGAGGGCATCAGCTCGCATCCGTATCTATACTCGATTGGCGCATCCCCCGAACAACCGTGCCCAACGGAGACACTGTCATGAGCGACCATGTCTACAAGCAGATCGAACTCACCGGATCGTCCAAGGTTTCCAGCGACGAAGCCATCCGCTGCGCCATCACGCGCGCGTCGAAAACGCTGCGCCATCTGCACTGGTTCGAGGTCGTGGAGACGCGCGGCCTGATCGAAAACGACCAGATTTCGCACTGGCAGGTGACGATCAAGGTGGGCATGCGCATCGACGACTAGCCGCGCGTTCGCGTCGGCAGAAGACAAAACGGCAGCGCGAAGCCGATCGGGCCTCGCGCTGCCGTTTCACGTCCAGCGCCCGAAATAATCTGAGGAAACGCGCCGCGCTTTTTTCGCCGCCGATTGCCTCATTACTTCGGCAGCGAGCCGTCCACGCCTTCGACGTACCAGTTCAGGCGTTGCAGTTCCGGGTCCGTGAGCGTCTTGCCCGCCGCGACCTTGACCGCACCCGTCTGATCCTTGATCGGGCCCGTGAACACGTCCCACTTTCCGCTGGCAATCGCTTCGCGCTTCGCGGCGACGGCCTTCTGCGCATCGGCGGACAGATCGGCCGTATTCACGTCGCCGAGATCGACAGCCTTTTGCGGAATGCCCCACCAGACCGGATCGTTCTTCCACTTGCCGTCGAGCACCTGCTGGATCGCGGCGACGTAGTACACGCCCCAGTTCGCCTCGACCGAGCCGAGATGCGCGTGCGGGCCGAACTTCTTCATGTTCGAATCCCAGCCGAACGCGTGCACGTGCTTTTCCTCGGCGGTCGCGAGCGTCGCGCTCGAATCGGTGTTTTGCAGCAGCACGTCGGCGCCCTGCCCGATCAGCGTTTCGGCCGCCTGCTTTTCCTTGCCCGGATCGAACCAGCTATTGATCCAGATAACCTTGGTGTGGACCTTCGGATTCACCGAACGCGCGCCCAGCGTGTACGCGTTGATGTTGCGGACCACTTCGGGAATCGGCACCGAGGCCACGAAGCCGAGCGTGTTGGTCTTCGTCGCATAACCGGCGGCCACGCCCGCGAGATACGCGCCCTGATACATGCGCACGTCATAGGTGCCGAAATTCGGCGCCTTCTTGTAGCCGGTCGCGTGCAGGAACACGGTGTCCGGGAAGTCCTTCGCCACTTTCAGTTCGAAGTCCTGATAACCGAAGCTCGAACCGAAGATGATCTTGTTGCCCTTGCTCGCGAGATCGCGGAACACGCGCTCCGAGTCCGCCGATTCCGGCACGTTCTCCACGCGCGTGATCTTGATCTTGTTGCCGAACTTCTGTTCGGCGGCCTTCGAGCCCTGATCGTGCGCGTAGGTCCAGCCCGCGTCGCCGGGATTGCCGAGGTAGACGAACGCGACGCCCGGCGCATCGGCGGCCTGCGCGGCCGGGACGAGCGCCGCCGTGCTGCACGTGGCGGCGACGGCGAAAGCGGTCAGGAGGGTTTTTTTCATTGTGTGGATCTCCGGTCGTGAATTGAGAAACTGCGAGCGCTTCTGTTGTCGTGTCGTTATCGAGTCGTTGTGTCGTTGTGGAATGCTTCAAGCCGCGCCAAAGAAGGACTTGCCGAGCGAGGCCGGCGCGTTGAGGCGAATGGTGTTCGGGTTGCGCGAGATGAGCACCAGCACGACGATGGTCGCCACATACGGCAGCATGGCGAGGAACTGCGTCGGCACCGGCACGCCCACCGCTTGCGCGTAGAACTGCGCGCCCGTGACCGCGCCGAACAGCAGCGCGCCGATCAGCAGACGTCCCGGCCGCCACGTCGCGAACACCACCAGCGCGAGCGCGATCCAGCCGCGCCCCGCCGTGATCTGCTCCTGCCACAGATGCAGTTGCACGACCGAGTAATACGCGCCCGCGAGTCCCGCCATCGCGCCGCCGAACGCGGTCGCGCCGTAACGCACGCCGATCACCGGAAAGCCCACCGAATGCGCGACCTGCGGCGACTCGCCGACCGAGCGCAGCACGAGTCCCGCACGCGTGCGGTAGAGGAACCAGCCGACCACCGCGAACATGACGAACGCGAGGTAATCGACGGGCGTGAGATTGAAGAACGCCGGGCCGACCACCGGCAGATGCGACAGGCCCGGAATCGGCCATGCGGATATCGTCGCCGAGGTGGCGGCCGAGGTGTACGGCTTGCCGACGTAGGCCGAAAGCCCGACGCCGAAGATCGTCAGCGACAGTCCCGTGGCGACCTGGTTGGCCTGCATCGTGAGGACGAGGAAGCCGAACAGCAGCGACATCGCCACACCGGCCGCCATGCCCGCCACGAGTCCGAGCCACGGGTTGCCGCTGATCGTCGTGACCGCGTAACCGGTGACGGCGCCCATCAGCATCATGCCTTCGACGCCGAGGTTGAGCACGCCCGACTTCTCCGTGACGAGTTCGCCCACGCCCGCGAACATCAGCGGAATGGCGGCGGTGACGGCGCTCGACGCGAGCGAGCTGGCTTGCTGGATATCCATGTCGTGTGACCTGTTTCGGATGCGTTGTGTGGCGAGTGCGCGAGTTACGAGCTGCGACGAAAGGCGACGCAGATGCAGGTGTCAGCCCGCCGTCGCCACGGTATGGCGGCGACGGATGCGGTAGTTCACGAAGAGATCTGCGCCGAGCAGACAGAACAGCAGCAAGCCCTGGAACACGCCCGAGAGCGCTTGCGGCAGTTGCAGCGAGGTCTGCACCGCTTCGCCGCCGAGATACAGCAGCGCCATCAGCAGACTGGCGAGCACGATGCCGACCGGATGCAGCCGCCCCACGAACACGACGATGATCGCCGTGAAGCCGTAGCCCGGCGACCACGTCGCCTGCAACTGGCCGATCGGACCGGCGATCTCGCCCATGCCCGCGAGCCCGGCCAGGCCGCCCGACAGCAGCAGCGAAGTCCAGATGGTCTTTTTCTCGGAGAAACCGGCGTAGCGCGCGGCGAGCGGCGCGAGTCCGCCCACGCTCATGCGATAGCCCGCGAAGCTGCGGCGCATGAACAGCCAGACGAGCGGAATGGCCGCGAGCGTCAGGAAAATCGACGCGTTCAGACGCGTGCCGCGCAGCCAGTGAATGCGCCAGTCGCCGCCGAAGGTCGGATAGAGCGCGTCGCCGCTGAACATTTCGGAGAGCGGAAAATTCATGCCGTTCGGATCGCGCCACGGACCGCTGACGAGCCAGATCAGCAATTGCGTGGCGACGTAGGTGAGCATCAGGCTCGTGAGGATTTCGTTGGTGTTGAAGCGGCTCTTGAGCCACGCGGGAATCGCCGCCCACGCCATGCCGCCGAGCACGCCCGCGAGCATCATCAGGAACAGGATCCACCAGCCCGTCGACTGATCGAAATAGATCGCCACGCCGCTGGCCGCGATGCCGCCGAGCACCATCTGCCCTTCGGCGCCGATGTTCCAGACGTTGGCGCGATAGCCCGCCGCGAGACCCAGCGCGATCAGGCACAGCGGCGACGCCTTGAGCAGCAGTTCGCTCCAGCCGTTGACGCTGGAAAGCGGCTCGATGAAGAACGCGTGCATCGCCTGCAAGGGATCGCGCCCGACGAGGCCGAAAATCAGAAAGCCGATCGCGAGCGTGAGAAGCGCGGCGATCAGCGGCACGGCGATGCGCACCGTGCGGGACGGCGTCGTGCGGGCTTCGAGTCGGTAAGGAAAAATCATGGCGGTGGAATCGGAAACGTTGCGTCGTTGTCGTTATGCGCGGCGTGTTATGTCGTGCCGCGCCGCTCACGCGTGCGCCGTCGGCGCGGCCGGTTCGGCGGGCGGCTCACCGCCGTTCTGCGGGCCGGTCTGCGAACCGTTCTGTTCCGCGCGTTCGCCGAACAGCCCCGCCATCCAGCGGCCGATTTCCTCGGCGTTCGTTTCACCGGTGAGGCGCGCAGGCGACAAACGTCCGCCTGCAAGCACGGCGATGCGATCGCAGATATCGAACAGCTCCTCGAGTTCTTCGGAGATCACGAGAATCGCCACGCCGCGCGCCGAGAGATCGAGCAACTGCTGCCGGATGAACGCCGCCGCGCCGACGTCGACGCCCCACGTGGGCTGCGCGACCACCAGCACCTTCGGCGCCTGCAGAATCTCGCGCCCGACGATGAACTTCTGCAGATTGCCGCCCGAGAGGCTTTGCGCGAGTGCGTCGGGACCGCCGCAACGCACGTCGAATGCGCCGATGCAGCGTTCGGCGAACGCACGCATCGCGCCGGTCTTGAGCCAGCCCGAGCGCACCATGCCTTCGCGATGCGCCGTGAGCAGCGCGTTCTCCGCGAGCGACATCGCCGGCACCGCGCCGCGTCCGAGCCGCTCTTCTGGCACGAAGGCGAAGCCGAGCTTGCGGCGCGCACCCGCGGACATGCGTGCGGCCGGCTTGCCGCAGATCGTCACCGCGTCGGCGCGCATGCCGTGACGCGTGATCTGCGCTTCGCCCGAGAGCGCGGCGAGCAACTCGGCCTGACCGTTGCCGGACACGCCCGCGATCCCCAGAATCTCGCCCGCGTGCACGCCGAACGACACGTCCTTGAGCGAGGTGCCGAACGGATCGTCGCTCGGCATCGACAGTTGCTTCACGTCGAGCAGCACGTCGCCGGGCGTGTGCGCACGACGCGTGTAATCGGGCAATTCGCGCCCCACCATCAGGCGCGCGAGCGACGCATGCGTTTCCTCACGCGGATTCACATTACCCGTGACCTTGCCGCCGCGCAGCACGGTGGCCGTATCGCAGAGTTCCTGAATTTCGTCGAGCTTGTGGCTGATGTAGAGAATGCTGCAGCCTTCCGACGCCAGCCGGCGCAGCGTGCCGAACAGCTTGCGCACCGCTTGCGGCGTGAGCACCGAAGTGGGTTCGTCCATGATCAGCAGACGCGGGTTCTGCAACAGGCAGCGCACGATTTCCACGCGCTGGCGCTCGCCCACCGTGAGGCTGTGCACGTGGCGCTGCGGATCGACGTCGAGACCGTATTGCGCCGACACTTCCCGGATGCGTTTTGCGAGCGCCTTCAGATCGAACGTCTCGTCGAGCGAGAGCGCGATGTTCTCGCCCACCGTCAACGTTTCGAACAGCGAAAAATGCTGGAACACCATGCCGATGCCGAGCTTGCGCGCCGCCGCCGGACTCGCGATCTCGACGCGCTCGCCTTCCCAGCGAATCTCGCCTGCGTCCGGGCGCACCGCGCCATAGACGATTTTCATCAGCGTGCTCTTGCCCGCGCCGTTTTCGCCGAGCAGCGCGTGGATTTCGCCGGGCGCGACGGTCAGCGTGACATCGTCGTTGGCGCGCACCGCCGGATATTGCTTCGTGATGCCAAAAAGCGCGAGTCGCGGCGTGCTGGCTTGACGGGAAGAAGAGTCGCCCATGGAGGTTGTGCCGTAGTTCGTTGTGTTGCGCCTGCGTTGCGGCTGGAATGTCGCCGAAGTGCGGAAACCGGTTGCCTGATCGCGCGCGGAAGCCGGTTCGCGCCATGCCCGCGAAGCGCCGCTGCGCGGGTGACGATACCCGTTAGCCCTGCCAACGTCGAGACATCAAAAATGTTCGTCGTCCAGACCTCACAGGCGTATACCGGTTATTTGGCAGACGCGCGCCAGCGTGGGCCGGGCTTTCACACGACGTCGGTATAAGCCGCCCTTGACGGCCCTTTTTGTCCATATTAAAAAACATATACCCACGAAGCCTTTCGATCAGCCAAAACATATAATTCGGAGAGTAGTTCATGAGTCAGCAACGCGAGGCGATCGACACGTACCTCTTGCGCGTCTTGCACACCCTCTTGATGGAACGCAGCGTCACGCGCGCGGCCGTCAAGCTCAATCAATCGCAACCCGCAATCAGCGCCGCGCTGCGCCGTCTGCGCGACATCACCGGCGACCCGCTGCTGGTGCGTGGCAAGTCGGGCATGGTGCCCACCGAATACGGTCTGCGCCTGCTCGAACCGGTGCAGAACGCGCTGCGTGAAATCGAGCGCATTCGTTTCCAGCAGCACAATTTCGATCCGGCCACGTCCATTCGCTGCTATCGCATCGGTTGTCCCGACTATCTGAACGTGCTGTTCGTGCCGACCGTCGTCGAGCGCTTCCGTCAGGCCGCGCCCAACGCCACGCTCGAATTCCATTCGCTCGGTCCCGCGTTCGACTACGAACTCGCGCTCGAAGAAGGCAAGCTCGACATCGTCATCGGCAACTGGCCCGAACCGCCCGAGCAGTTGCACCTCTCGAATCTGTTCGTCGACCAGATCGTCTGCCTGATGAGCAACACGCATCCGTTCGCCAAGCGCGGCGGGCTCACGCTCGATCAGTACCTGAACGCGCCGCATCTCGCGCCCACGCCCTATTCCGTGGGTCAACGCGGCGCCATCGACGTGCATCTCGCACGCGAACGTCTCAAACGTCATGTCGTCGTCACGCTGCCGTACTTCAATCTCGCGCCTTACGTGCTGATCAAGTCGGATCTCGTGTTCACGACCACGCGTCTGTTCGCCGATCATTACGCGCGCTTCCTGCCGCTCACGGTCGTGCCCGCGCCGCTCGATTTCCCGCCGATGCAGTACTACCAGTTGTGGCACGAGCGTTGTCATTATTCGGACGAAGTGCGCTGGTTGCGCGGCCTCGTCGCCGAAGCGACGAAGACGCTGATCGACAAGCCTTAAACGATGTCCAGGCGAAGCGGCGTTCGGCGCCGCTTCGCGCTTCCTCAACTCATCACCGAAGCATTAACGCGCCGCCTGCACGAGCCGCGCCGCGAGCGCGTTATGCCGCTCGATCACCGGACCCAGTTCGACGGTCTGCAACACCCCTTCCTTCACCACCACGCGTCCGCCGATCACGCTCAACGCGACCTGCGACGGCGCGCAGAACACCAGCGCCGCGACCGGATCGTGCAACGCGCCCGCAAATAGCGGCTGACGCAGATCGAACGCGACGAAATCCGCCGCCATGCCGGGAGCCAGCGCGCCGATGTCGTCTCGCCCGAGCACTTTCGCGCCGCCCAGCGTGGCGATTTCGAGCGCCTCGCGCGCGGTCATCGCATCGGGTCCAAAACCGACGCGCGCGAGCAGCATCGCCTGACGCGCTTCGGCCACCATCTGCGCGCCGTCGTTCGACGCGGAACCATCGACGCCGAGCCCGACCGGCACGCCCGCAAGCCGCATCTTCTTGACCGGCGCGATGCCCGATGCGAGCCGCATGTTCGAGCACGGACAATGCGCGACGCCGGTGCCCGTGCGCCCGAACAGGCCGATGCCGTGATCGTCGAGCTGGACGCAGTGCGCATGCCAGACGTCCGTACCGATCCAGCCCAGATCCTCCGCGTATTGCGCCGGCGTCATGCCGAATTTTTCGCGGCTATACGCGATGTCGCTGACGTTCTCCGCGAGGTGCGTGTGCATCGAGACGCCGTAGTGCCGCGCCAGCGTCGCCGACTCGCGCATCAGATCGCGGCTCACCGAGAACGGCGAGCACGGCGCGACCACCACGCGCAGCATCGCGTAACGACCGTCGTCGTGATACGTCTCGATGAGACGCTGCGTGTCGACGAGAATCGCGTCCTCGCGCTCGACCACCGAATCGGGCGGCAGACCGCCGTCTTTCTGTCCCACGCTCATGCTGCCGCGGCTCGCATGAAAGCGCATGCCGATCTGCTGCGCCGCGCGGATGCTGTCGTCGAGACGGCTGCCGTTCGGATAAATGTACAGATGGTCGCTCGACGTCGTGCAGCCGGACAGCAGCAGCTCGGCCATCGCCGTGAGCGTCGACACCTCGATCATCTCGGGCGTGAGATTCGCCCACACCTTGTAGAGGTTCGTGAGCCAGCCGAACAGCTCGGCGTCCTGCGCGGCGGGCAGCGCGCGCGTGAGGCTCTGGTACATGTGGTGATGCGTATTGACGAGGCCCGGCGTGACGAGATGGCCGGTCGCGTCGATCACTTCGTCGGCGTCGGGCGGCAATTCCGCCGTCGGGCCGACCGCGACGATGCGGTTGTCCTCGACATAGAGGCCGCCGCCGCGAATCTCGCGGCGCGCGCCGTCCATCGTCACCAGCATGTCGGCGTTCTTCACCAGCAGCGTCCTGCCCTTGCCGGGTTCACGCGCCATGCCGTTCGTCGTGCGGTTCGTGGGTTCCATCGTGTCTGTTCGCTCCGTTGTCGTGCCGCGGCGTTTTGCTGTGCCGCGGCGTTCGGGCCCTGGCCCTGAGTGTTGACAGACGTCCCTGCCGCACGCGCCGCTCAGCCGGAAACCGGTGCCGACGCATCCCCGCGAGGACGCCGCTGGCCCGGTTACCCGGCGCGCAGCGCCGTCTTCGGGATGCGCCGTCCGCCGTTCAGCCGGCGAGGCAGTGCATGACCTCTACCTTCGGCGGTCAAAAACATGCTGACAATTCGCGCCAATGAGATACCCGAATTCACGCCCAGCATATAAAGGTCGATTTTTGGCTGTGCGAGGATGTATTCATGGGTGAAAACCCGCATGAAAAATGCGGGTTGGATCGCGCCGGAAGGCCGCCAGGACTGGCGCGGCGCGCGAGGCTCATGCTGCCGGCATTATCTTTCCTATCGCTCGCGCGCTGGAGGCTCGATCGTTCTTAAAATGCGTTCACGGCGCTCGCATCGATCCGCCGACGGGTATGTAGCCACTGTCTCGCCAGCGACGTGGAGCCTCGATCCGCCGCACCGAATTCCGGGATCGGGCTGTCGCCGCAAGCTCGCAATGACACCAGCAAAACACAAGGAAAACTGCGAATGGGCAAGCTGACTACCCACGTGCTCGACACCGCGAACGGCCGTCCCGGCGCGGGCATCAAGGTCGAACTTCATGCGCTCGACGGCGAGGCACGCCGGGCGCTGAAGACCGTGACCACCAACCACGACGGCCGCTGCGACGAACCGCTGCTCGAAGGCGTCGCGCTCGCGGCGGGCGAATACGAACTCGTGTTCCATGCGGGCGATTACTTCGCGGCGCTCGGCGTGAAGGTTCCGGAGCCGCGTTTCGTCGATCGCGTGGTGCTGCGTTTCGGCATCGCCGACGTCAACGCGCACTACCACGTGCCACTGCTCGTCTCGCCGTGGGCGTACAGCACGTATCGCGGCAGCTAGGCGCGCCGCGTTTCGACATCGCACCCACAACACAGACACAACAACAGACGGACCGCAAAGACAGCGGCTAGACAGATTCAACGTCGACGCAGCGGCGCGATATCGCGCATGGAGCGCACTGGCGCGCCCTGCTCGCACGACGCCGCCTCTTTGCATGGCGTCCAGCCCCGCAGTCCGCGCGCGACGGCGCATCGATCCCAGGACGATGCCCAGCGCGCGTCACGAATCAGGAGTGGAGGAGTTTCATGGAAGGCTTTATCACTGACTGGCTGAACCTCGCGTTGCGCTGGTTCCACGTCATCGCGGCGATCGCGTGGATCGGCGAATCGTTCTATTTCGTCGCGCTCGACAACAGCCTGAAACCGCCGACGGACCCGAACCAGCGTCGTCGCGGCGTCTTCGGCGAACTGTGGCACGTGCATGGCGGCGGCTTCTACAACATGCAGAAGTACACGGTCGCGCCGCCCGAAATGCCCGACGACCTGCACTGGTCGAAGTGGCCTTCGTACACGACGTGGCTCTCGGGCGCGTCGCTGTTTACGGTGCTCTATCTGATGGCGCCGAATACGTATCTGATCGACAAGAACGTGCTCGACATGGGCCCGGTCGTGGCGATCTTCTCGGCGCTCGGCTTCCTCGCCGCGGGCTGGATCGTCTATGACTCGCTGTGCCGTCTGCTCGGCACGAAAGACCGTCTGCTGGGCGTATGCGTGGGCATCTACGTGGTGATCGCCGCGTACCTCGCCTGCCACATCTTCTCGGGCCGCGCCGCGTATCTGATCATGGGCGCGATGCTGGCGACGATCATGTCGGCGAACGTGTTCTTCGTCATCATCCCGGGCCAGCGCAAGATGGTCGCCGCGATGCTCAAGGGCGAAGTGCCGAACCCGATTTACGGCAAGCGCGGCAAGCAGCGTTCGGTGCACAACACCTATTTCACGCTGCCGGTGGTGTTCGCGATGCTGTCGAACCACTACGCGATGACCTACGCACACGCCTACAACTGGGCCGTGCTCGTGGTGATCATGCTGGCCGGCGCGCTGATTCGCCAGTTCTTCGTGATGCGTCATCGTGGCCAGCAGCTCTGGTATCTGCCGATCGGCGGCGTGGCGCTGATGTTCGTCGCGCTGGTGTGGACGCTGCCGCGCCCGGTCGTGCCGCAAGCCGAAGCGGCGAACGCCCCGACGCTCAAGGTCGGCGACATCCAGCCGATTCTTCAGCAGCGTTGCGCGGGCTGCCATTCGGCGCACCCGACGATGATGGGCGCCGCGCCCGCCGGCGTGATGTTCGACACGCCCGATGAAATCACGCAGAACGCGCAGCGTCTGTATCAGCAGGCGGTGACGCTCAAGGCGATGCCGCTCGGCAACGTCACGCACATGACGGACGACGAGCGCCAGAAGATCGCGATGTGGTTCCAGGGCGGCGCAAAGCCGTAATCGCGTGACGCTTGCGAGCGTCGCAAGTTAAACGCAAAGGCCCGAAGCAGACGATGCTTCGGGCCTTTTGCTTTGTTGCTGTCTGGCTTGTTGCGCCGGTAAAAATGGTTACCAGACCGCGCCGGAAACCGATGCAGCCGGAGCCATCTCGGCGGCGCTCATCGGGCGTCGTGTTGCGGGCGCTTTTTCTGGCTTGTGTGCGGGCTCCGCCATCTGCGATTCGACGAGTGTCGTCTCCCTCACCGCCGCAGTCACACCAACCGTCTTGCCCTCGCCTTCACGCCCGAACAATTGCGTGTTGATTTGCCCCACTTCGTCGAGATCGAGAATCGCGGCTTCGGCCAGCAGCTTGAGCAAGGCGAGCACCGTGTCGTAACGCGCGCGGATCTGATCGCGCTGGCTCGCATAGAGCGCATCGGTTGCGCGCAACACGTCGACGCTCGTTCGGCTGCCCGCGCGAAAACCGATTCGCGTGGCATCCAGCGCGTCCTGCGCGCGCCGCGCCGACTGCGCGAGCGCCTGGCTGCGCTCGACACCCGCGTTCACGCGCAGCCAGCCGTCGCGCGCGTTCGCCGCCGCGTCGCGCACGGCGGCTTCGAGTTCGTCGCGCGCCTTGTCCTCGAGCGCCTGCGCTTCGCGCGTGAGCGCCGTGGTTTCGCCGCCCGAGAACACGGGGATCGTCACCTGCAGCATGCCGGTCGTGGTGGTGGTCGGACGCGAGTAGCCGCCGCCCGCACCCGCCGGCGTATGCGTGACTTGCAGCGAAACGTTCGGATAATGCGCGGCCTGCGCCTTCTGCGTATCGAACTTCGCGACCTGCAAAGCCATCTCGCCGATCTGCACCGCGTACGCGCGGGTTTGCGCCTGCGTGACCCACGGTTCGACGTCGGCGGGCGCGAGCGCAGGCGGCGCGACCTGCGCGGGCAACACGGCGAGCGCGCCCGCCGGTTTGCCGGTCAGCCGCTCCAGCGCGAGCCGCGTGAGTCTCGCCTGAGTCTGCGCGTCGAGCCATTGCACTTGCGCCTGCGCGCGGCTCGATTCGGCTTCGCGCAGATCGACGAGCGTCGCCTCGCCCGCCGACTTCGCGCGCATCAACTGCGCATAATGCGTATCGAGCGCCGCACGATAGGCGCTGGCGCGCGCGAGTTCGTCCTCGGCGGCGAGCGCATCGAAATAGGCTTGCGCCGCGCGCAGAATCGCGTCCTGCGTCGCGCTCGCCGTCTCCAGCTTGCCGCGCGCGACCACGTAATCCGCCTGACGATACGCGGTCCAGAGCGACCAGTCGAAAATCGGCTGAACGAGCGAAACGGTCCAGCCGCTCTGCCAGTAGTGCTGAGTGGGAAAGTCTTCCATCACGATGCCGTTGTACGCGCGGCCCCAACCGCCCTGCACGCGCGGCATCAGGCCCGCGCGCGCCTTCGGGACCGCCTGCATCGCCGCGCGGTACGCGTCGCGCGAAGCGGCCAGCGTCGCGTCGTGATCGAGCGTGTCTTCCACCACGTCGAGCAGGTCGGCGGCGTGCGCGGCCGGCGCTGTCAGCAGGAGCGACAACGCGCACGCCACGCCGGCCAATCGTTTTGAGCAGAAGGCCGCCATCACGCCGACTCCATCACGGCTTCCGCCTGCGCGCGATCCACTGGCACGAACGCTCCGTCGATCAGGTGATAGTGGCGATCGAAGCCCTCGGCCATCGCGACATCGTGCGTGATCACCACGACGGTGCGCTCGATCCGCTGCAGCAGCGACGCGATCCGCCGCACGGCAAGCGGATCGAGATTCGACGTAGGTTCGTCGAGCAGCAACAACTCACGTGGCTGATACAGCGCGCGCGCCAGCAACAGCCGCTGACGCTGCCCCGCCGAAATATTCGCCAGCGAATCGCTGATGACCGTGCGCGTGCGCATCGGCAGACGCATCACGTCGTCGAGCAGACCCACGGCTTCGAGCAGCGCGTGAATGCGCTTTTCGTCGGCGTTGCCTTCGAACAGCGAAATGTTATCGGCAATCGAGCCGTGCAGGATGATGTCGCCCTGGCGCATGTGGACCGCGTGTCGGCGGATTTCGTCGACCGCGAGATTCGGCCACGCGATGCCGTTGAGCAGAATCTCGCCCGACTGCGCCTGCTCGGCCGCCGCGAGCAACTTGAAGAGCGTCGACTTGCCCGTGCCCGATGGACCGGTGATGACGATCTTGTCGCCGCGCGCGATGTCGAGGCTCGCGCCGCGCAGCACCGGCTGATCCGACACGCCATACGCAAACGTCACGTCGCGCACGCTGATGCGTTCGAAGCGCCGCGCCTCGACGGTCTTGTGCACATCTTCGAGCGGCGTGTAGCGCTCGGTTTCGGTCTGCGTGATGTCGTCCACGCGCGCGACGGGCACGCTCAGCATGAAGTACGCGAAACCGGTGTTGATCGCGTGCGCGACGCGGTCTGAGAACAGCGACTTGTAGATCATGAACGAATAGAACGCGCCCACCGACACCGTGCCCGCGAGCATGAGCTTCGCCGCGAGCCACGTGACGGCGAGCGTCTCCGCGTGGGCGAGCAATTTGAGCACGGCATCGCGCGTCGCGGACAATCGGGTGCTGCGAAACAGCACGGAAGCGTAGCCGCGAAACTGTTCCATGAAGCGCGCGACGCGGCGCGTTTCGCCCTGCGAGAGCTTGATGAGCGGCGCGGCGCGCACGGTTTCGATCAGCGCGTCGTCGCAACGCGCGGCTTCGTTGAACACGCGCGCGTGCGTCTCCCACATCGACGCGAACATCAGCCCGGAAACGAGGATATAGAGCGCGAAGATCGCCAGCACGACCAACGACAATCCCGGGTTCTGGACGAACATCAACGCCAGCGCGAGCAGGCCGACCGCGAGATCGATATAGAGCGCGACGACCGAGCGCGAAGCGAAGCCCGTCACTTCGTCCTGCGCTTTCACGCGCGCGAAGACATCGCCCACGTTGCGCTTTTCGAAGTACGAAACCGGCAGACGCAACAGATGACCGAGCAGCCCTTGCGTGGCGTTCACGCTCATCAGCGCGTGCAGCAATTCGACGAGCACGCCCTGCGCGTACTGACTGAGCGCGCCCACCAGGAAGATGCCCGCGAAGGTGATCGCGAGCACGTTCAGCAGGTTGAGGTTGTCTTCCGCGACCACGTGATCGAGCACGAACGCACCGAGATACGGCTGCGCGAGCACGGCGAACTGACCGCCGAGCGCAACGAAGAGGATCTTCGCCATCTGGCTGCGCATCTGCGGATTGAGCGCGCGCAATTGCGCCAGCGCGCCCGGCACGCGCCAGCGCCTGGCGATGCGCTGCATCGCGGGCGTGGGCGCGCACTCGATCAGATAACCCGACACGTTGGCGAGAAACGTCTCCATGGCGATGCGCCGTCGCCCCATCGCCGGATCGATCAGCTTCACATAGTTGCGCGAGCAACGTTCGATGACGACGAAATGCGCGCCGCCAAAGTGGACGATCGAGCCGCGCTTGATTTCCGCGACATTCTGCGGCTCGAAGCGAAACGCCTGTACGTCGAGGCCGAATTCGGTCGCGACGTCGTAGAGATCCATCAGCGTCAGGCCGTTCGCCGAAATCGGGCGATGTGCCGACAGCTCGCGCACTTCCGTCGCTCGACCGCAATGCGTGAGCACCATTGCGAGACACGCGTAGCCGCATTCCGCGACTTCATTCTGGTAGATGACGTGCATGCTCAACCTCGCGCGATCTTGAAGAACGGCTCGAGCACCCACTCGGCCACCGTGCGCCGCTCGACCACGACGCTCGCGCTCGCCTGCATGCCGGGCAAGATGTCGAAGTGCTGCTTGCCGTAATCGAAGGTGCGCCCGCGCAAGGTGACCCACGCGACGTATTCGTCGCCGGGCGGTGTGGCGGCCGCTTTGTCAGCACCCGCGCTCGCTGGCGCGGTCGGCGCGGCGCCCACTGTCGTGCGCGAAATCGAATCGATGCGCGCTTCGTAGGAGCCGAATTTCGCGTACGGAAACGCGTCGAATTTGAGGCGCACGGTCTGCCCTTCGCGCACGAAGCCGCGTCGCCGCGAGGGAATGCGCAACTCGGCGCGCAATGGCTGCGAGGTATCGGTCACGATGACGAGCGCAATGTCCGACGGTTGCAGCATCGCGCCCTGAACCAGTCGCGAAAAGGTGACTACGCCCGATTTCGGCGCGGAAATGGTGGCGTCGCGGCGGTTTTGCTCGAAACGCGCGTCGGCCTCCTGAAGATCGCGCGCGTGGCTCGCATCGAGTTCCTTTAGTTGCGCCGCGAGCGCGGTCTGCGAATTCTGGAGATCGGCGAGCGCGGCCAGCGTTTGCTGCCTGCGCGAAGCAGATTCCGCGCGCGCGATGCGGCTCTGATGCACATCCGCGCGGGCCTGCTCGATTCGATCCGCCACGACGTAGTCGGCCACCGATTCGAGCCGCGCGAGCTTCTTCTGCGCGTCGCCAACCAGTTGCGCGTTCTGCGCACCTTGTTCGCCGATCTGCGCAAGTTCGGCGCGGCGGCTCGCCTCGTTGGCGCGCGCGGTGGCGAGCTGGGTATTCAGATCGATACGGCGTTGCGTGTAGAGCGCGTCCGCGGCGCGACGTTCTTCGTCGCGCACCTGTGCGTCGAATGTCGCGCGGCGCGTGCCGTCGTTGGCGAGCGACATGTCGCGTTCGAGACGAAACAACGGCTGACCAGCGGCGACACGCGCGGGCGGCTCGACGTAGATCGCCGAGACCAGGCCCGTCTCGCCCTGAATCTTGATTTCGGCCGGCGAGACGATCTCGCAGCGCACGTCCTGCTTGAGCTCGACTTCATGCGTGAACGCCAGCGCCACGGCCACGACGACAAACGCCGACGACGCATAGGCAATCCAGCGCCAGCGAATATCCCGAAACTCGGGAAGAGGCTTCGATTCCATCTTGTTATCAGGTCCCCGTTGCCGGCGGTGCCGGCAATGCGTGTGATTCGTCGACAGCGTGTTATGCGCAGCTCAGCGCGTGGGCGCGAAGTGATAGCCGCTCGGATGGCCCGCGAACAGCCAGTCCGGATAGTTGTGGCGACGCGCGGCGTCGATGGCGTCGGCGAGCCGTTGCGGCGCGTCTGACGCAGCGAGGTCGAGCGGCTCGCCCACCTGAACGTCGAAACGCCCGTTCGACAGCGTCAGGTAAAACGGCAGCAAACAGGCATCGATCGGCGCCCCGAGCCGAAAGACGCCGTTATGCACGCGCGCGGCGCGCCCCGACATCGTGACGCCGACGGTTTCCATCGGATATTTCGCGAGCGAAAACGGCGCGGCGTCGGCGAAGATCGCCAGCACGCCGTCTCGCCGCAGCGCTCGCGCCACGCGCAAACCCAGCCTGTTGCGCTGCTCGCTGTCGCTGTCGTAGGTGTACAGCACGGGCACGGACGGGATCATCGCGGCGTCGTCGCCGTAGACGTCGCGTGGCACGCCCGACACCACGGCAATGGACGTCAAACCGAGCACCTTGCGCACTTCGTCGATCACATAGATGTTGGCGTACTGCGAAACATGGTGAAACGGCGAAAGCAGGACTGCGCGCCCCGGTTCGCGCGCCTTGATTTCGCGGATGCGCTGCGCCACGCGCGCACCGGCGGCACGCAAATCCGGCCACCTGTCGCGATTCAGCGCGCGACCGGCATAAAGGTACTCATCGAGCAATCGCTGACGCAGATCCGCCGACATCGCGCGCAACGCGTGTTGGCGTGCAAGCCCGACGTCCATGCGCCCCGCTTCGTAACGCGCAATGCCGCTTGCGCGCGAGCGTGCGTCGAACAGACTGCCGATCAGCCAGCGCAGTGACGCGATGCGTTCGACACCCGCGAACGACAACCTCGCGAACACGGCGCGGCGCATGGCCTGACGCGCAAAGGCGACCAGGTAGCGCAGTTGCCGTATGAGACGCAGCAGAACGGAAAGTGGAGTTGGCATGGTGATTGGCGGCTTGCGATGGAGCGACGACGCGATTCGCCGTCCATGCGCGATCGTCACGTCGAATCGCAGAAGGGGCTTGCGCCCCTCCTGCTCAACTCACGCGATTAACGCGGAACCGGCGAGCCACCCGAGCCGCCCGAGCTGCCCGACGACACCGGCGTCGAGACGACGCGACGCGGTGCGCAGCAGCCCTTACAGCAACCGCCGGCAGCCTTGATTTCCGCGAGTTGAACGCGTTCGATTTTTTTCATGATTAGGTTTCCTCATTTAAGTTGGTTTATGCCTCCCGTGTTTTGGGGGGCGGATTGATCCTATCAAACACAGAATCGCAGTCCAATCCGATTGACACTTTTTGATCACTGTTCACAACAATTAAGCGCTACCTGACTCACGCCTCATTGTGATCCTTCAATGCGGAAGAATTCCCCCACAGCCGCGAACGATCTACGTCAACTTTTCTGCCTAATCCCTTCTGCATGTTTAGGGAAGACACCTTCCCTGCCAGGCACGCTCTGAGACAACGAACAGCCGCATCGCGGTCCATTTAGGACAAATCGTATGTTCGGTGGATTGGTCCCCACATAAATTTCGCCGAGCACGTGATCGTCATACGGGGGGCATCCCGAACTGCCTGCGCCCTGTCACGCGCATTCGCCTTTCACCTCATCCTATAGGTAGTTAGATGAACAAAATATATCGCTCCGTCTGGAGTGAAACAGACCAAACCTGGGTAGCAGCGCCTGAAACTACCGCTGCGCGCGGAAAATCGTCACGCACGATGGTGGTCATCGCCACCGGGGCCATGGGTATCGCGGCGAGTCTCGCGGTCAATCCCGCTGGCGCGGCCACGGTGGGCACCGTCGGCAACGGCTCGCTCGAACTCTGTTCCGGCGCGACGGGCTATGCGTGGGGGAATACCGGTGGATACGAAAGAATCGACTGCTCAGTCGACGGAAAAGGCAAGACCGACGGCCTCACCTTCTCGCTGAACAACGCTGGTGACGGGAGAGGCGGATACGGCTTCTCCACGTCGACCGCACGCGTTTCGGGCTACGCCGACGGCACGCTCGTCAACTACGGCAAGACCGTCGAGATCCGTGGCACCGGCCCCACCACCGGCAACGACGCTGCCGTGAAGGTCTACGGCAAGACGGCGTTCGACAGCCAGGTCCTGATGACGGGACACAAGATCACCGGGCTCGCAGACGGCGACGTGACGGCGGACAGCAAGCAGGCCGTGAACGGTTCGCAGCTTTATGCAGCCCAGCAACAGGTCAACAACCTGCTCGCAGACGCCGTGCTGTACGACTCCTCGGCGCACGACAAGGTGACGCTCGGCGGCCCGGGCGCATCGTCGCCGGTCAAGCTCACCAACGTTGCTGAGGGCGCGCTCGAAAGCGCGAGCACCGACGCCGTCAACGGCTCGCAGCTTTACGCCACGAACAAGGCCGTCACCCAGATCGCGGGCGACATCACCAACATCAACGGCACGCTCGCAGATGCCGTGCTGTACGACACGCCCGCGCATGACACCCTCACGCTCGGCGGC
>NZ_JAAGPN010000164.1:0-18247 GCF_017104805.1 Paraburkholderia sp. Ac-20347
ACGCCGCCGACGCGGCCCAGCGCGCGCTCGTCGCGAGCGTCGGCGACGCGTGGCGCGCCACCGGCGCGGAACTCGACACGCTGCTGCACGCGCGCGTGAGCGCGCTGTTCTCGCGCATGTGGCTGCATCTGGGCACCGCGCTGTTTCTGCTGTGCGGCATTCTCTCGATGGTCTATCTGGTCGCGCAGCAGATCTCGCGTCCGCTGCGCCAGCTCGCGCGCGTGATGGACACCGTGCGCCGCACCGGCGACCATCGTCTGCGCGCCACGTGGCACAGTCAGGATGAAATCGGCCAGCTGGTGAGCGGCTTCAACGACATGCTCGCGCAGCTCGATCACGAACGCGACGTGCAGAAGGAACTCGCCGCCACAGCGCGCGCGTCGGAAGCGCAGCACGCGCTCGTGGAAGCCACGCCGGTGCCCATGATGGTCACGGCCGTGCCCGGTCACGAAGTGCTGCACGCCAATCATCCGGCGCTCTACTGGCTCAACGGCCGCACCTCGGACCCGTGGGCCTACGGACTCGATTCCGCCGTGCGCGCGCGCTTTTTCCAGCAGCTTTCCGATCGCGACGCCATCGACGAATTCGAAGTGCGCTGGATGGCGAGCGAGGAGCCCACGTGGGCGATGCTCTCGGCGCGCCGCCTCAAGTTTCAGGGGCGCGACGCGGTGCTCACCGCCTTCACGCCGATCAATCAGATCAAGCTGATGGAGCAGCGTCTCGAACTCTGGGCGAAGGTGTTCGAGGCGTCGTCGGAAGCCATCCTCATTCTCGACAGCGAACGCCGCCTGCTGACCGCGAACGCTTCGTTCTATCGCGCCACCGGTTATCGCGCCGCGAACATCAGCGGCACGCTGCCCCGCTTCATCGTGGCGAGCGGCAGCGACGCGCCGCTGATGGAGCAGCTCGCGGCGCTCGTCGACATCTCCAGCGTCTGGAACGGCGAAGCCGTCGTGCGGCGGCGCGCGGGCGGCGACTATCCCGCGTGGCTCATGATCAGCGCCGTGCGCGACAAGCACGGCGGCGTGTCGCACTACATCTGCACGCTGATCGACATTACCGATCGCAAGAAGAGCGACGCGCGCATCCAGTTTCTCGCCGAGCACGACGTGCTCACCGAACTGCCCAATCGCGCGCTGTTCACGCGGCGCCTCGGCGCGGCGATCGAAACGGCGCGGCAGAGCGGCGAACAGGTGGCCGTGCTCTTCATCGACCTCGACCGCTTCAAGGACATCAACGACACGCTGGGCCATCACGCGGGCGACGGCCTGCTGCGTTCGGTCTCGCGACGTCTGCTGCAATCGGTGCGCGCCGGCGACACGGTCAGCCGTCTCGGCGGCGACGAATTCATCGTGCTGCTCGGCGGCGTGACCAGCGCGGCCGACGTGGGCCATCTGATCGACGAACGGCTGCTGCCGCTCATGCGCGAGCCGCACACGCTCGGCGGCATGAGCTTGCAGGTGGCGTGCAGTATCGGCATCGCGCTGTATCCGGGAGATGGTGAGGATATCGAAACATTGATGCAGAACGCCGACGCCGCCATGTACCGCGCGAAATCGGGCGGCCGCAATCTCGTCAAGTTCTTCTCGCAGGAAATGGCCGAAAGCACGCGTCATCGTCTGGAACTGGATGCGCATTTGCGCACCGCCGTCGAACGCGGCGAACTCTGGCTCGCGTATCAGCCCTGCGTCCATGCTGAAACGGGCGAGCTGATGAGCGTGGAAGCGCTGCTGCGCTGGCAGCATCCGCATCTGGGGCTCGTGCCGCCCGCGCAATTCATTCCGATTGCGGAGGAAACGCGGCTCATCGTGCCGATCGGCGCGTGGGTGATCGACGAAGCCTGCCGCCAGATCGCGCGTTGCCGCGCGGCGGGCTTGCCGCCCATGCGCGTGTCGATCAATCTGTCGGTCGTGCAGTTGCGCGACGACACGCAGCTCGTCGAGCGGCTGCGCGCGAGCCTCGCGGCGCATGACGTCGACGCGGGCAGCCTCGAACTCGAGATCACCGAAACCGTGCTGATGGAAAGCGTGGATCGCTATCTGGGCGTCGTCAACGAGATTCGCGCGCTGGGCGTGAAGCTGTCGCTCGACGACTTCGGCACCGGCTATTCGAGCCTCAGTTATTTGCCGCGCTTTCCGCTCGACCGGCTCAAGATCGATCGCGCGTTCGTGAATGGCCGTCTCGACGCGCCCGCCGATCTCGCGGTGATACGCGCGATCGTCGGGCTCGGGCATGAACTGGGTTTGCGCGTGGTCGCCGAAGGCGTCGAGCAGGAGCACGAGGCTCAGGCGCTGCGCCGCATCGGTTGCGACGAGTTGCAGGGCTTCCTGTATGCGAAGCCGCTGCCGCACGACGCGCTGCTGCAATGGATGCAGGCGCGCGCCGAGACCTGCATGGGCGAAGCGGTTTAGGCGACTTGACCGGCTTGAGCGATCAATGTCGCGCCAGCAAAAGCCGCCAGCAAATGCGTCACAGGAATTTCAGCGCGAGCATGATCATGCTGACCACCGTGCCGACCGCGGCGAAGCATTTGCCCACGCCGAACGCCGTATTCGTCGGCGGCGGCTGCGAGGGATCGGGCAAGCCGAGCACGCCGTAAGTCACCGATTTGAGCGACGAAGGCGCATCGGCGGAATCCGTCGAACTCGTTGCACTCGTCGAGTCCGACGCATCGCCTGCATTCGTGGCATCGGTGCCGGACGAGCTTGAACCCTGGCTATCCGCGCTTGGTGCGCTGGTCGCCGATGGGCTCGTACTGCCCGGATTCGCGCTGCCGGCCGACGCCTGGGCGCTCTTTTGCAAGCCCTCGTCCGACAACGTGACCTTCGTGCTGGGCTCGGGCGCCGGACTCGCATCGCTGCCCGTTTTGGGCGTCGTTGAGTTGACGCGTGTATTCGCAGCCAGGGCCTGACTGGAGGTGGACGACGTTACCTGCATGGTTGACTACTCCCCGCCTATTTACGCGCCGACATGAAGCTTTAACGTTTGCGTGCTTCATCGTGCGACGCCGCCGATATTCGTTCACTTTTATATCGACCGGGAATTTCAATACTTGAGGTTTACACCCATAGATTTAATTCGGACAATTGAATTACTTACCACTCATTTCAAATACTTTCTTTCGTGTAATAATTTAATCGATTTCGAATAACATGAATCACTCGCGAGGTGCATTCCATTGAACGTCGAACACTTTGAATCCACCGTGCTGCAGTCGGCACGTCTGAGCCTGGCGCCGTTGCGCGCGCAACATGCCGCCATCCTGTTCGAAGGGTTGAGCAACCCGGCCGCCTATCGCTACATTCCGCAAACGCCGCCCGTCAGCGTCGCAGTGTTGCAGTCGCGCTACGAGAAGCTGGAGAGCCGCCGCTCGCCGGATGCGAGCGAAGCATGGCTGAACTGGGCGCTCATCGGCGACGATGGCCGCGCGCGCGGCTACGTTCAGGCGATACAACTCGCGGCGCGGGAAGCCTGGATCGCTTATTTCGTTTTCACACCGAGCCAGCGTCAGGGTTACGCAAAGGAAGCGCTGGATGCGCTGTTGCCGGTGTTACGCGAGGTGTATGACATCGGCCGATTTCATGCCGAAATCGACACGCGCAATATCGCGTCGATCCGCCTCGTGGAATCGCTGGGATTCGCCTGTGTGCGGCGTGTCGATCACGCCGACGAATTCAAAGGCGCCGTCAGCGACGAATATCACTACGCGCTGACGCTATCGCCTTGAAGAAAGATGAAGTCGTAGCGGTTCGTCGTAGCCGTTGCTCACGCAACGGCCGCGAGTTCCGCGAAATTCGTCATGCGGGCTTCGCAAGCCTGCACGAGTTTCAGATCGTGACTCGAAAAGAACACGAGATGATCTTTCGCCAGCGTCTTGAACAGGTCGATGAGCACGGCGCGCGTGGTCGCGTCGAGCCCGTTGCCCGGTTCGTCCGCGATGATGACCGCGGGGTCGCCAATCGTCGTCGCGGTCAAGAAGAACTTCTTGCGCGTGCCGAGCGACATCTGCTCGAAACGCTTTTCCAGATGCGGCTCCAGGCCGAAGCGATGCGCGAGGTCGATCACGCGCGCATCCACCGTGGTCTGCTTGGCCGAGGCCACGAGTTCGAGCAGTTCGCGCCCGGTTTGAAACGGATACGCCATGCAGTCGTCGGGCACGAAGGCCAACGCGGCTTTCGCCTTGAGCGGCTCGGTGCGCAGCGAATGGCCGTCGATCCAGATGTCGCCTTCGCTGGCGTCGATCGCGCCCGCGAGCATGCCGAGCAAGGTGGATTTGCCGCTGCCGTTTTCATCGCAGAGCGCCACGCATCCCGGGCCGGACGCGTAATGAAGCCCCTGAAAAATGACGTGACTGCCGTAGCGTTTGCTGAGGTGTTCGAATCGGAGCATGGAGAATGAGGTCAAACGAAAAAGTGCCAGGCGGCCGCGACCCAGATCACGGCCAGCAGAATGCCGGTTAGCGCCGATTGCCGCGGCACGTAGCGCTGCGGCAAGGCCAGCACGGCAAGCAGCGGCGCGAGCGCGCCCATCAACGCGGCCGTCGCCGCCAGCGAGAGCACGCCGTGCGCGGCCAGCCATAGCGGCGCGATCGCGGCGAACGGAAATGCGAGCGTCAGTACCGTGAGGTAATCGGCGAAGACTTGCGTGGCGGGCGCAATCGGCAGCGAACGCATGAACGGGGACGCGCGATGATGCGCCGCACGCAGATCGCGATAAGTGGCGGCGGCAATCAGCGCGATGAGCGCGTCGGCGATCAGCGTGAGCGGCACGGTGCGCGCGTCGAAGTCCCAGAGGCCGATCAGAAATGCGTTTGCGGCTACGACCGCGCCCATCGACAGACAGCGAGCGAAGGTCGCGGCGGCACGCTCGCGCACGATGCCGAACTGCAATCGGGCGAGCGGCGAAACTACGCGACGCATGCGCACCGGACGAATGCGAAACGCCCGCGCGCGGGCCTCGCGTGATCGCGACGGCGTGCTGTCCACCAGCGCGAATACCGCAAGCAACAACGGCATCATCAGCAGCAGAACGCGCCACGCACCCTCGGCTTCCAACGCGCCGACGAGCACCGCATTGGCCAGCGCAAGCGGAATCACGTTGCGCCGCTCGCGCGCGAGCACCGCCAGTTGCCAGCCGAGCGTGATGAGCAGCAGATCGGCGACAAACAGGTAATTGGCGATTTTCTGCGGCAGAAACGCCAGCGCAATGGCGGCGGCCAGCACGGGCAGCAGGAGCGGCGTGCTGGCGATCAGCACGACCACGGCATCGATGAAGCGGCGCTGTTGTCGACGCACCGGCAGCGACGCGAGGAAAGGCGCGAACGGACCGCCGCCAATCGCGCTGCGCTGCATCGCCACCCACAGCACGCCGGCCGCTTCGAGCAGATGCAGCCAGAGGTAA
Source organism: Paraburkholderia sp. Ac-20347 (assembly GCF_017104805.1). Classification (NCBI taxonomy): domain Bacteria; kingdom Pseudomonadati; phylum Pseudomonadota; class Betaproteobacteria; order Burkholderiales; family Burkholderiaceae; genus Paraburkholderia; species Paraburkholderia sp. Ac-20347. The sequence goes on from NZ_JAAGPN010000164.1 coordinate 5,401, forward strand.
CGCCATTCGACGCCATGCGCGGGCGACAACGTTTCGAGCACGGGCGCGCCCAGCAGACGCGCCTGCGCGAATACCGGCATGGCGGGTATCAGCAGCAGCGCCGCGAGCGTCAGCGTCTGCCAATGCCTGCGCAGCAAACGCGACGTGCTAAAGGCGTACCACCGAAGCCGAAGAGACAGCAGCATGTTCCTGTTTCCGCTGATTGAGTCTTTCGCCATTCTCCAATATATCGGCGAAGCATCGGCGAAAAACGTCAATAAAGCGGCAATAAGGGCATCGTTAGATGCGTGTTAGGTACTTCGGCCAGACCTGGCATCCTGGGCAGATGGCAAACGCAAACCCTGTCCAACGGATGTGTCGGACGACGAATGGAGCTTCGCCGCTCCATAATAGCGTTTCAATGCGCACGCTCGCGTGGTCGAATTTCCCCGCCACCTGCCGTGTGCCGATCTGATCGAATTCGATCGCCGCGACGTGTGCCGCAACGGTATGGCGGTTCACACCGCAGCGCTGCGCGAGGTTCACGGCGGTTTCGCGCGTGCGCGTGAACGCATTCCCGATGATTGCCCGGTCGAGCGTTTCATTCGCGGCGCGCCGTGCGATGAGCGGCGCAATGCGCGCGAGGACTTCAAGCGTCGCGTTTTCGACTTCGGGATTCGGATAACTGCCCGCGCAGCAGCGTGCGCCACATGTGCACTTGAGTGTGCGCGGCGCGTATGCAATCACCAGCAGCGCACGCGCTAACGGTTGCAGCTTGTCCAACTGGGCGCGAATGCGCCCGGCCTGAAACATGGCGTCTGTGCCCGTCAACGTCGAAGCAGACGGCACACCTTGGTGCAGCACGCCCAGCGACGACATACCGCCGCGTTCAACGGCGTGGCGCAACGCGCCGGGCGCGTCGGGTATTGCTAAGCAGCAGTAGAAACGAAAAACCTGCATCTTTGGCGCGGATTCATTTATTCGTGAAAATATTCTGATATTCAAATAAATCACGAAATTAAAACAAATCTGTCGAATGTCAAATTACGTTCTGATCGTGACGCAAAACGCTTAACTTCGGCCGCATTTTAAAGATTGTCTGATGGTCTGCCCCCTTGCGTAATCGGACGATTACCGGTTAGCGGCGGATGGTCCGCCGCGCCTGTGCCGGTCGCGTACCCGCACGGCCCCCATACCTGCAATCGAACGAAGGCACGCACATGAAGCGTTATCTGTTGCGACAAGGCGATAAATCCACGGGGGGCGGTGTTGTCCTGGAAGGCGCGGAAAGCTGCACGCACCACGGTATACCGGTTGCGTTTATCGGCGCTCAGGTCTGGTGCGAAGGCTGTAAATCGAACGGCTATATCGAGTCGGTAGGTCCGCACCATCCCGCAACGATGCTCGGAAAGCAGCAGGCACTGGAAGACGACATCTGTATCTGTAAGTGTTCGCCGCCGCCCGTTTTTCACGCGTCGCAAGCCAGTGCCTGCCATAGCTGGGAAGACGAATGGGGGGAAATGGGCTATGGCGCGAGTCTCGCCGCGTTACTGGACAGGCAGCGCACCCCACACGACGAACGCTTCAAGCTATGCGATCGCGCCGGAAACCCACTCGCGAATACCTATTACACCGTTCGTTTGCCGTCAGGTGCAAACGTGAAAGGCGTAACAGATTCGAATGGCTATACCGCGCGCTATCAAACTGATGGCGCGTGCCGTATTGCCCTGTACACCGGTCACAGGGACTAATCGTGCCTACGAGACTTGCACTGAAAGACGATCGGATCACCACAGGCGGCTCCATCCTTGGGCCTGGATCGGACTGGTTTAACGAAGGCGGTCGAGCCTTTGCACTGGCCGAAGACAAGGCAACCTGTGGCAACTGCAAAGGCATGTGGCCGGTCGGTGGCACCGCCCATAACGTAATGGACGAGGGCCAATCCTTCGTTAAAGACCTTGCACCGGTCTATTGCCCATGCGGCAAAAATCGCGTGCTTGCGAGCGGTGATTCGCCTTTCTTTTACTCCGAGAATCTCGAAAGCGACTCACAGACCGCCGCCGCAGCAATACAACCACCCCACGATGAACAGTTCACGCTGCGCGACGCGAGCGGCGCGCCGATGGGCGGAACGTACTACACAGTGAGGCTATCAACGGGCGAGATTGAACACGGCACCACCGACGAGCAAGGCCCCACCGCGCGATATGCAACGGAACGCGCTACTTCGATTCACCTTTACCCTGGTTACAGGGAGGAAATATAAATGCCTGACGCACTTGGAAGCGCGGTAACGAACACGAACCCGAATTCATGCGTTACGGTGCAATGCGACCGCCTCGCAAAGCCATGGATAGCAACGGAGAAAATAAAAACATTTATGGCAATATGGGAGAGTGGCAGACTCGAAGGAACAACACGAATTTTCTATTCAAATCACACCCATATTGATGTACCAGTTTCCGGCGGCTTCATCCTGCTGGTTTACCCAGACGATCAGGGCAATCCCACAGTAGGCTGCGGGCATCTTGTCGTTCCTGAGGACAATCTACGCATCGGTCAGAGTATCACGGTCGCACGGGCACGAGAGTTGTTGAATCAAGATCTCACGAAAACTGAGCGTGCAATAAATTCAAAAGTACACATCCCTTTGCACAAATACGAATACGATGCACTTGTTAGTATCATATTCAATTGTGGAGTGGGTAACGGGCTGACAGAACTATCCCATCGCGTCAATCATGGCGACTATGAGAATATCCCTCGCTTTATAACCGGATTTCGTTGCGGAAACCCACGCCTTCGCCAGCGTCGCCGCTCCGAATCGAATGTGTTCGCACAAGGAATCTACGATGCCAGTCACTAAACTGATTTTTATTCTTGTACGGAATATCGCGAGCACGATTTTCCTTATCATGGTGTCTTATAGCGCTTATGCATCAACGATCTACTCTGTTCCATTCGACTACAAGCGCGCAACACCGACAAATGTCTATTTTTCTGGACGGACAGAATCTGAGATAAATCGTTTTTGCAAGACTCAATATCATGCCTCACAAGCTGACGTAGATGCATGCGCACATCGTGACTTTGAAAAAGCGTCAGCAGAATTGCAGAAGCGAGCGTCCGAAGTTGGTAACGCGTATACAAGCGGCGATGTTGAGTTGAAAGAAAATGGCCAGCCGACCGCCGGGCCATATTTTTTTAAATCGATGGCGTCGTGGGCAGACTTTCGCGATGCCGCCTGTTATGCCGAGACGTACGCGCTAGGGGAAGCGTCGAGTCGCTATGTCGAATTCTGGGGTTGCATGACACGAATCACGAAGTCTCTGACAAACGAGCTTCCGTCACCTAAAGACTAAGCTGGTATCGTCCCTAACATCGATGTGAATTGCATGGAGGAACAGACTTTGAACCACGAGCAGAAGGTAGAGACGCAATACATTGCGCCGCTGTCGTTGTGGCTTGTGGCGCGAAATCCAGCGCGGCCTGCGCGGGTTCCTCGCCGGTATAGCCCTGATCGGCAAACGCTACCTCGACCGTCTGGCCGGTGACCTCCTGGACCAGGCGCGCAAGCGCGCCGACCTGGGCGCGCTCCTGCTCGTTGGCAGGCGTAATATGCACGGCAAGGAACTGCCCCATTGTATCCACGGCCATATGCACCTTGCTGCCGCGCTTGCGTTTATCACCGTCATAGCCGGTGCGAGGCCCACTTTCGCAGGTCGATTGCAACGTGCGTGAATCGAGAATGACTGCGCGGGGCTGGCTCTTACGACCCTGTGCGATGCGGATGATCGAGCGCAGATCGTTCAACTTGGCCTCGACGCAACCGGCCTGAATCCAGCCTTGCGTCTGCTGATAAACCAGTTCCCAAGGTGGAACGTCATTTGGCAACATGCGCCACGCGAACCCGCACGCACGATCCAGCGCAGTGCGTTAAACGTCTCGCGTAATTCGTATCGGCGCTGCGGTGCGTCTTTGTTCATCAAAGTCAGATACGGAGCGGCGAAGCTCCATTCGTCGTCCGACACATCCGTTGGACAGGGTTTGCGTTTGCCATCTGCCCAGGATACCAGGTCTGGCCGCAAGTACCTAACACGCTCTAAGGCGCCGCTTTTTCGATCATGCAATGCAAACGCGCCATCGAACGCGCATCGAGCGGATGCATTTCGCAGCCCACGCGACTCCAGCCGCGCTCGTGATCTTCGGCGATCCAGCGCACGTCGAGAAACACGGCCACGACGATCTCGTCGTCGTCATCGACCGCCGACGACTGCAGCCAGCCCGACACCGTTTCGCCCCGCGAAAACAAGCCGCTGCGCGCGTGCAGCAGCGCGCCGTGCGAACTCAGATCGGCGACCTGCGCGAGCGCCCTGCCGTCCTTGTTCAGCAACAGCGGCGCGAATAGCAGCGGCGTGCGCACGTCGCGCCGGAAATCGCGTTCACTTCCCATATGAATCACACCCGTTTTTCAGCATTTATTTTTATCGTGCTGATCGCGTTGAGGACCCGATTCAAGTCCCGCCCGGCTTTCCGTATAAAGGAAATATTTAAATCATCACCATGCGGTGCGGATTGTAGCGTGTGCGCTTGTCATCGAACACTAATTATTCCGGGCGAGGCGAATCGTAAGCTGTCTGAATGCGCTATCGCCACACGAGTGTCGCGCGAGCGGCATTCAGCACGCCGCATTCAGCTTTTCATCGCGAACGCACCCGCCATCGCCTGACGAAATTCGCCGCCCGCAAGCGGCGATCCGCATAGAAAGCCCTGCATCTGATCGCATTCGAGCGCGAGCAGTTTGAGCGACTGCGCAACGGTTTCCACGCCCTCCGCCACCACTTCGATGCCGAGCACGCGCGCGAGCGCCATGACCGCGGAGAGCAGCGCCGAACTCCGCGCCGAGGTGTCGTCGAGACCGCTCACGAAGGCGCGATCGATCTTGATCTGATCGACGCGGAAATCGTGCAGATGGCCGAGGCTCGACAGCGCCGAGCCGAAGTTGTCGAGCGCCACGGCATAGCCGCGGTCGCGCAACGACTGCACGATACGCCGCGTGCGGTCCACGTCCTGCATCGCGGTCGCTTCGCTGATCTCGAACATCAGTCGCTCGGGCGGCACGCCCGCCGCCGTCACGATCGCGTCGATCCGCTCGACGATACGCGGCAGATTGAACTGCATCGCCGAGAGATTCATCGCGATCGGCATCGGTGCGAGTCCTTCGCGTTCCCATTCGACGAGATGCGCGCAGATCTCGCGCAGCACCCAGTCGCCGATGGCGATCATCAGCCCCGCCCGTTCGGCAATCGGAATGAATTCGAGCGGCGGCACGTTGCCGAGCACCGGATGCGCCCAGCGCAACAGCGCTTCGGCGCCCGTCATGGCCTTGCCGTCGACCGTGAATTTGGGCTGAAACACGAGATCGAACTGCTTGCGCGCAAGCGCCACGTGCAGGTCGCGCTGGATATGCAGCGAGCGCAGCGTGGACTGGCTCATGCTGTCCTCGAAGCGGCGGAAGGTGTTGCGGCCGTCGCGCTTGGCGGCGTACATCGCGCAATCGGCGTGACTCAGCAACGTGTCGAGCGTCGTGCTTTCGTCCTGCGAAAGCGCAATGCCGATGCTCGCGCCGATGCGGATCGGGATCGCGTCGGCGAGCACGAACTCATCGGCGAGACTCGCGAGTATCTGGCGCGCGATGGTGTCGGCGATCGCGGCGGCCTCCGTGTTGCCGACCGGGACCACATCATCCGGCTCGACACGCAGGCCATTCGCACGCCGCCGCGCACCCGGCAAGCCCGACGCCACCACCACGAATTCGTCGCCGCCCAGCCGCGCCACCAGATCGCCCCTGCGCGCGCAACCTGAAATGCGCTCGGCCGCCTGACGCAGCAGATCGTCGCCGATCTTGTGGCCCAGCGTATCGTTGACGGCCTTGAAGCCGTCGAGATCGACGAACAGCACGGCCAGCGCGCCGCCGCCGCGCGTGCTGCGCTGGACGAGTTCCTTCGCGCGCGCCATCAGATACGCGCGGTTGGGCAGGTCGGTGAGCGCGTCGTGCGTGCCGAGATGACGAATGGTGCGCGTCGCGCGGTCGAGCGAGGCGGACAGGCGGCTCGCCTGCGTGCCGAAGATCCACAACGTGCCGACGAGCACCGCCGTCGAGGCCACGCCCACCACGAACGCCAGCGTGTTGGCGTCGACCTTGTGCGTGCTCAGGCAGCGGCTGCCGTCCGCGAAGGTGGCGGCGCTCATGCCCGTGTAATGCATGCCGGTGATCGCGAAGGCCATGATGGCCGCGGCCGCGAGACGTTTCCAGACGATGTTCTCGCGCCGCGAATCGCGCAGATGGAACGCAAGCCAGAGCGCCGCGATGGACGCGCCAATTGCGATCGCCACCGACAGCGCAACGCGCGAAAAGTCATAGTCGATGGACGGCGACATGCGCATGGCGATCATGCCGGTGTAGTGCATGGCGGCCACGCCGATCCCCATCACCACGCCCGCCGCGAACAGGCGCCGCGCCGAGAGATGGCCGCGGCTCACAGTGGCGAGCGCGACGAGGGCCGCGAGCACGGCGAGCGCGAGCGACGCGGCGCTCACGTCGAGGTCGTAACCCACGGCGATCGGCAAGGTCAGCGCGATCATGCCGATGAAGTGCATCGACCAGATGCCGATGCCCATCGCGCACGCACTGCCCGCCAGCCAGGCATGACGCCATCGGCTGCTGGTCACGGCACTGAGCATGGCCGCGCCTTCGAGCGCCGTAAACGACGCGAGGAACGCGACCACTACCGACAGACACGTCAACAGCGGGTTATAGACACCGTTCATTCGTGGCCCTTTGCGCGCCCGTCTCTACTGCGCGTCGTTCTGATTCTGATTAGGTCTCGTGTTCGCACGCGCGTGCGCCGCCCGCAATCGGGCCGCACGGTGCGCGTGCACCGTCGCCGCGTCTCTCAGCGCGGCGGGGATTTTTTAATTCTCGACTGGACGCATCAATGCGTATCGACTCACGCCATATCGGCAGATACGGGAAAACCTTAAGGTCAATCGCGCACGGTGCGCCAGCGTTTGCTTCGTTATTTGATTACATCGCGTTACCACGCGCCCGGGCGGCTCAGTTCTTGACCGGATAAAACCAGAGATTGCGATCGGTATAACCGAATTGCCGGAGAATCGCGGCGAGCGAGCCGTCGGCGCGCATTTCGTCGAGCGCGCGCGAGACCGCGTGATTCAGATCGACGTCGCCCTTGCGCAGCGCATAGCGCGCATAGCCGTATTCCTGCGGCAACGGCCGGTAATCGGCCACGAACTCCATGCCCGCATTCGGATGCTGCTTCAAGAAGAGGCCGATCTTGATGCCGTCTTCCATCGCCACGTCGATGCGCCCTGCGATCAGATCCGCGAATTCGGCTTCGCTGCTCGTATAGAGCTTCAGTTCCTTGAGATCCTTGCGCCCTTCGAGCAACTGGTGATTGAGGCTCCCGCGCAAGGTGCCGATCGTGCGGCCGCTGAAGTCGTTCCAGCCGTGAATCTTCAACGGATTGCCGCGCTGCACGGCAATCGCCGAGCCGTACCAGTAAGCCGGACTCGTGAAAGACACCACCCGCAGACGCTGCGCGTTCTCGTGCAGATTGTCGACGATGATATCGGTGCGGCCCGAGAGCAGCGTTGGAATCATCGCGTCGAACGGCATGATGTTCCAGGTGACTTTCTCGATGCCGAGCCGCTTCATGATCTCCTTGAAGATGCGCACGTCGGTGCCGTCGAACGCGTGCGTCTTGTCGTCGAGATAGGTGGACGGCGGATCGGCAGCGATTGCGAGCGTCACGCCGTTGCGCACCGCGCGCGCGTACGAGCCGTCGCCGCCGTCGAAACGCACGCCGGTGATCGCGCCGTTGCTTGCACCGTTGTCGTCGGCAAAGGCGTTGGGCAACGCGACCAGACCCGCCAGCAAGGCGGCCAGCGCCAACATGTATTTGCGCACGAAACGCTCCAGGGAAAAGTAAATTAACGACGCTTTTAAAGCATCAAAATAAAAGTTGCTCGCGCATGAAACGCGGCATGCGCGCGATGCGGCGCGGATCAGCGGCGTGAGGTCGTGGGATTGGCGAAACGCGGGCTGCCCATCTTGCGTTCCAGCCAGCGCACGACGAACGCGCTCGGCCATGAGAACGCCAAATATATCGCGCCAATGATCGTGAAGACGGTGGCGTACTGAAAATTCGTAGAGGAAATAATCTGACCGGTGAACATCAGTTCCTTGACGGTCACGATGGAGACGAGCGAGGTGTCCTTGAACAGCGAAATCGCGTAATTGCCGAGCGGCGGCACGACGATGCGCAGCGCCTGCGGCAGCACCACGAGTTTGAGCGCCTGCCCGTTCGACATGCCGAGCGCTTTCGCGGCTTCGAGCTGGCTTTTGGGCACCGCGAGTATGCCGGCGCGATAAACCTCGGCCAGATACGCCGAATAATTGATCGACAATCCGATCACGCCCGCCATGAACGGATCGAAACGAATGCCGAATGAAGGCAAGACGAAATAAATATAGAAAAGCTGCAATAGCGCCGGCGTGCCGCGAATCAACTCGATATACGCGGACGCGAGCAGACGCGGCAGCCGCGCATGGCTGATCTTCGCCATCGCGAGCACGAGGCCGAACGGCAGACTCAGCGCCAGAATGCAGAAGGTCAATTCGAGGCTCGTCAGCGCGCCGCGCAACAGGTCGGGCAGATAGTGGCTCGCGCCGTGCAGGTCGAACAGGTCCAGAAGCGTGGTCGGCATGAATTCCTTGCCCGCGGCAGCGATGCGGGAGTGCGGTGATGCGTGTGGAACGGATCGTGACGGTCGTGATGGGGATAGCGGTCATGCGGGCGCGACGGCGCGCGGGTTCGCACCGTCGGGTCACACCATCGCACGCGATCGTGCGTGCCTGTGCGTACCGCTTTGCGCTTATCCGTACTGGTTAGTTATCCGCGCGCGGCAAGCTGTGGCTGCACCTGCGCGCCGAGCATGCTGCTGATCCGCTCCGCATACATCCGCAACGTGCCGCCCAGGGCGTGCAGGTCGTCGTCGCTGAGGCCGGTCTTGAGCGTGGTGACGCTGATCGCCGCCACGCCCTCGCCGTCGCGGTTGGTGATCGCGGAACCCACACAGACCACGCCGATGTTGTCTTCCTCGTCGTCGAAGGCGTAGCCGCGTTCGGCAACCAGAATCAGATCGCGCATGAGTTCCGCGGGCGTGGTGCGCGTGAACTGCGTGCGGTGCGGCATGCCAGTATGCGCGAGCAGCTTCACGACGCGCGCCGGCGGCAGGAGCGCCATCAGCGACTTGCCGAGCGCCGAGCAATGCGGCAGTTCGCGCTGGCCGAGCGCGGACGCGATGCGCACGATGCCCGCCGCCTCCACGCGCGCGATCGCCACGGCGTAGCCCTCGTCGTCGAGCACCGCGAGCCGCGACGTGAGGCCGGTGGTCTCGGTCAGTTCGCGCAGCACCGGCATGGCGAGCTGGGACACGCCGATGTCGGCCGCCGCCCGGTCGCCGAGATGCACGAGCGCGAAGCCCAGCCGGTAACGGCGCGAGCCGCCGAGCCGCACGTCGATCACGTAGCTGCGCGCGAGCAGCGTCTGCAAGAGGGCGAACGCCGTGCTTTTCGACACGCCGATGATCGTGGCGATTTCCGCGACCGTGAGCCCCTCGCTGCCACAGGCTCCCAGGGCTTCCAGCACGTCGAGCGCGCGGCTGACGCTGCGAAGCGCATAACGGTCTTCGGTATTTTGAGCGGCGGGTGTTTGAGCGGCAGATGTCATTTTTATTTCGTATTCGTACTGGTTCGCCCCGTTAGCGAACCCCTCCAACGAAACGCTAGCTTCGCACACTCGTTATTGACAGTCACTACTCCTGAACCTACCATAAATAACGCTACCGAACCGCGTTCGGTATAGCCGAACGATTGAATCCAGCGCTGATTTGGGTAGCGCCGCGGATTCACCGCGCGCCCAACCCAAAACAGAAGACAACAGGACGCCATCAGGCCGGCGATGCGCTCAGGGCATGTGCATCGCCAAACGCCGGGCGAAGAACAATGGGAATCCTATCGGAACGGGGTTTACAGGCGGACGTCAGGCAGCAGAAGCTGTCGGGCGCCCATTCGTCGAAACTCGCCCACGACGATATCTTGCATATCAAGGCGGTGCTCAGACGATTGTCCACACAGGATATGAACGATTTAGGTTTGCCACCCGGTTATTGGCGCAAGCGTTTGCGCGACCTGATGCAAACCCACCAGTTGTCGAATGGCCAATTCGACGAGATCGACCAGCTGCTAGCCTCCTTGAAAGAATAGTGGCGAGCGGTCAGCTTTCCGGCCAAAAAAATAGAACCTGAGAGAGCTTTAAACCCGAACTATGCCTCGCGCATAGCCAAAATCGTAATCAGATTCGGGATGCAGTGACGCGCAATCGGCATTAAGCGCGTTTGAGCGGACGACGGGATGGCGCGGCTTTGTTTGTTGTCGTTTTCGCCGTGATTCTCGTCTCCGCTTTCCGGGCAGTGTGCGTTTTACGTAGTGTTTTCACGTCGTCGGCAGCCAGCGCGGGCGCTTTCACGTGTCCTGCACGGATACGTGAAAGCACGCGCTGGGCGTTGGCGGAGCAGTCCATGCCTTCGGGCTTCGCCTCGATTTCGGCGATCAGCGCCACGAGGTGCGCCCTGCTTTGCGCGAGACGCCGTTCCAGCGCCTCGATTTCCCCCACCTTGCCGCGCAGCGTGTCGATCAGCGTCTCGTGCTGCCATTGCGCGCTGTCGAGCGGCAGCAGCATGCGAATCTCGTCGAGACTGAAGCCGGCCTGTTGCGCGCTGGTGATCAGATCGAGCACCAGCACCGCTTCGGGCGCATAGCTGCGATAACCGTTCGGCTCGCGATCGGCTTTGAGCAGGCCGATGTCTTCGTAGAAACGAATGCGCGAAGCCGCCAGCCCCGTACGTTCCGCCAGTTCTCCGATTTTCATGTTCCTCGCCTCCGCGCGCAGGTCGTGTCCACAAGTCGTGCCGGTTGCCTGCCAGTCTGCACTTTAAGCTTAAAGTCAACCTGAAGGTCAAGCCTTCGCTGCGGCGCAAGCTGCGCTATCGCCACGATAGAAAAAATTCGCGCGCCCGCTCGCTCGCGCCCATTGACATTCAAGTTAGCTTCAACCTTAAAGTCGGCACACGATCCAGTGAGGTGAAGCCATGAACGTGTTCGACCCATTATCCCTGCCCAACGGCTCGGTCATTCCGAACCGCATCGCCAAGGCGGCGATGGAAGAAAACATGGCCGACGCGCATCACGCGCCGTCGGCGCAACTGATGCGGCTCTACGAGGCGTGGGCGGAAGGCGGCGCGGGACTGCTCATCACCGGCAACGTGATGGTCGACAGCCGCGCGATGACGGGCCCAGGCGGCGTGGTGCTCGAAAACGATCAGCACCTCGAAGCATTTCGTCAGTGGGCGCGTATCGGCCGCTCGCACGGCGCGCAGTGCTGGCTGCAGATCAATCATCCGGGCCGCCAGATGCGCGCGAATCTCGGGCAGCCGACGTGGGCGCCTTCGGCCGTGCCGCTCGCGCTGGGCAGTATGTCGAAGCATTTCGCCACGCCGCATGCGATGACGCAAGCGGTCATCGAAGACGTAATCGAGCGCTTCGCACGCACCGCGCAGCTCGCCGAACGCGCGGGTTTCACCGGCGTGGAGATACACGCGGCGCACGGTTATCTGCTCAGCCAGTTCCTCTCGCCGCTGAGCAACCGCCGCACCGACCGGTGGGGCGGCTCGCTCGCGAATCGCGCGCGGCTGCTGCTCGACGTCGTCAAAGCCGTGCGCGCGGTGGTCTCTTCGCAATTCGCCGTGGCCGTCAAACTGAATTCCGCGGATTTCCAGCGCGGCGGTTTCAGTGCCGACGACGCGCGCGGCGTCGTGCAATGGCTCAACGAACTCGATGTCGATCTGGTCGAATTGTCGGGCGGCAGTTACGAAGCGCCCGCGATGCAGGGCGACGCGCGCGATGGCCGCACGCTCGCGCGCGAAGCGTATTTCGTGGAGTTCGCGCGCGATATCCGCACGATCGCGAAGATGCCCGTGATGGTCACGGGCGGCATCCGCCGCCACGCCATCGCGCAACAGGTGGTCGCGAGCGGCGTGGATATGGTGGGCATCGGCACGGCGCTCGCCATCGATCCGACGCTGCCGCGCGCGTGGCGTGCGGGTCGCGACGAGGCGCCCGCGCTCGCGCCCATCGCCTGGAAGAACAAGCCGCTCGCCTCGCTCGCGAATATGGCCGCCGTGAAATTCCAGTTGCAGCGTTTGAGCGTGGGAAAGCGGACCGATCCGAACGTCTCGCCGCTGCGCGCGCTGATCGTTCAGCAAGTGGCCGAAGCGGCGCGCACGCGACGCTACCGCCGCTGGATCACGCAGTCACGGCAGGCAAAAAGCTGATCAGCCCGCGACCCGGAACACGCCCACCGTCGAGCGCAGGCGCGCCGCCTGTTCGTCGAGCGCGGCGGCAGCAGCAGCGGCCTGTTCGACCAGCGCCGCGTTCTGCTGCGTGACGGTGTCCATCTGCGAGACCGCCTGATTGACCTGCTCAATGCCGGTGCTCTGCTCGACCGACGCCGCCTCGATCTCGCCCATGATGTCGCTCACGCGGGTGATCGACTGCACGATTTCCTTCATGCGCTCGCCCGCCACCGCGACCTGGCCCGAGCCCGCATCCACGCGCTCCACCGACGAGCCGATCAGCGCGCGGAGGTCCCTCGCCGCCGCCGCGGTGCGCTGCGCGAGCGGGCGCACGTCGCCCGCCACCACGGCGGAAACGCGCGCTTCGTCGGCC
>NZ_JAAGPN010000165.1:0-17893 GCF_017104805.1 Paraburkholderia sp. Ac-20347
CGCGGTGCGCGTGACCATGCCCGTGTTGGTCGCGAGGCCGCCCCACGGTCCGACCACGCCGCCCGCATGCGAGCAGCTGCCGCCGCCGCACGACCCGGCGTGCGCGCCGCTATAGGTGCCGTGCGGCGTGTAGGCGGTGCCGTGACCGGACCAGCCGGCGAACGCGGGGGCGCTGGCGAGTCCGATCAGCGTGGCGGCGACGGCGAGTGTGAGCTTGTTCATCGTGGTTCCTTGCGGTGCGGGTGGCGCGGGTGGCGGGGTACGAATCGGCCGGGTGGTTCCGGGGCTTCGTTGCAGCACGTTCGTGGCGTGTCAGCGGGACGAACTATAGGGCGACGCCTCGCGCAAGTCGCGTTGAAAACCATGTCGCCGTGTTACATGGCGGGGCGGCGAAACGCGTCCGCGCCAGACGCGGCGGGCGCAGACGGGCAGGGCGCGAGGCGGCGCAAAGACCCAAAAAAGGCTCATAACATGCGGCGACATAATTCGCGCGTGGTGTTTCGCGCGGCGCGTCACTACAGTGCTGTTCATCCGACGCGCCCCGCGAATTTCGTTGCGATCTACGCGTCTCTCTCAACTGCACTGCATCGCGCCGCATCGCGCAAAGAGGCTGTCGCCCATCATGCTTGCCACCGGAAAAATCGCGGTTTATGTCACGCTCTTCATCGTCGCTGCGTCGATGATCGAAGCCGCCGTGCTCAGCTTCAAAAAGCGCCAGCCCGGCGTCGAACGCTTCGACTGGAACGAAGTCTGGATTTCGCTGGCCGATCTGGCCGGAAGAAAATTGTTCGCATTCCTGCCGATTTCGCTGTCGGCACCGATCTTCCATTTCGCGTGGACGCATCGGCTCTTCACGCTCTCCATCGACAACATCACGCTCGCGCTGTTCGTCTTCATCGGCCAGGAGTTCTGCTACTACTGGTATCACCGCGCGTCGCATCGCATGCGCTTCTTCTGGGCCACGCACGCTGTGCATCATTCGCCGAACCAGCTCACGCTGTCGTCCGCGTATCGGCTCGGCTGGACCGGCAAGCTCACCGGCCCGGCGATGTTCTTCGCGCCGCTCGTCTGGCTTGGTGTGCGTCCGGAAATCGTCTTCGCGATTCTCTCGTTCAACCTGCTCTATCAGTTCTGGCTGCACAACACGTGGATGCCGAAGCTCGGCTGGCTCGAGTACGTGTTCAATACGCCGTCGGCGCATCGCGTGCATCATGCGTCGAACGTCGATTACCTCGATGCGAATTACGGCGGCGTGCTGGTTGTGTTCGACCGGCTGTTCGGCACCTATGTGGCGGAGCGCGCCGACGAGCCGTGTCGATACGGCCTCGTGACGCCGACGCGTTCGCGCAATCCGCTGGTCGTCGAATTCGAGCACTGGGTGAGCCTCGCGCGCGACATCGCCGCCGCGCCCGATCTGTGGACCGCCGTGCGTCACGTGTTTCTGCCGCCGGGCTGGAGCGCGAATGGCGAGGGCGAGACCACCGAGGATCTGCGCAAGCGCACGCTCGCCACGGTACGCACGGACGCCTGAACGCTGTGGCTGCCATTGCCACGGTGGCAGCAGTTGCCGATGCCGGCGCGCTCGGTTAACGTGGCGGCACGCAGCGGCAGCGCGCTTTGCGCTGCCGCTTCAGCACTTGGGCAAGCACACGCCGCCAGGACGCAGCGCAACGACGCGGGCGCGTCCGGCGCATCTTTCGCAGGAAGAAAACATGGACAACTCGATGAACGGAATGACCGTGGCGATCACGGGCGGCTTCGGCAATCTCGGCATGGCCACCGCCGCATTTTTCGCGGCGCGCGGCGCACGCGTGGCGCTGATCGGCCGGGGCGACGCGCCGCAAGGATCGGCGTGGCCCGCTGCACTGGCGAACGCCGTGCCGGTGGGCGGCGTCGATCTCGTCGATCCCGAGGCCGCGCGCAAGGGGCTCGACGCGGCGCACCAGGCGCTCGGCGGACTCGATGCGCTCGTCAACATCGCGGGCGCGTTCCGCTGGGAAACCGTCGCGGAGGGCGACGCCCGCACCTGGGACCTGATGTTCGATCTGAACGTGAAGACGGCGCTCAACGCGTCGAAGGCGGCGCTGCCGCATCTGCTCGCGCGCGGCACGGGGCGCATCGTCAATATCGGCGCGGGCGCGGGGTTGAAGGCGGGGCTGGGGATGGGCGCTTACGCGGCTTCGAAGGCGGGCGTCGCGCGCCTGACCGAAGCGCTCGCCGAAGAACTCAAGGACAAGGGCGTGACGGTGAACGCCATTTTGCCGAGCATCATCGACACGCCACAGAATCGCGCCGATATGCCCGATGCCGATTTCACGCGCTGGGTGCAGCCCGACGACATCGCGGCGGTTATCGCCTTCCTGCTTTCTGGCGAAGCGCGCGCCGTCACGGGCGCGTCGATTCCGGTGAACGGGCGCGTCTGACGAAACGCTTCAGGTCTTGCGCGGATGCTTGACGCGGAGGGCGGCGGGGACGCGTTGTAAGGCTCAGTGGCCGTGACCGCCGCCGCCGTGCATCCCGCCGCCGCTTTGCCACGTTCCGCCGCCGCCGTGCCAGCCGCCGTGGCCGCCACGCCAGCCGCCGCGCCAGCAGCAACCGCCGCCGCCCCAGTACGACACGCCGAAACTCGGGCCGTAATAGCCGTAGTAACCGGGGTAGTAGCCGTATCCGTAACCATAGGGATAGCCGTACGGATAGCCATAACCGGCGTTGTAGTAAGCGCCGCCGTAGTAGCCCGGATAAGCCGGCCAGGGCGCGACGGCGCAACCGGCGAGCGCCGCCGCGAGACTCGCAATACTCAGTGCAGAAATTAGGCGCAACACGGTCGTCTCCCTCGATACTGCTTGGAAAGCCATCTGCGGGGACAGGTTCAATGGCAATTGTGTCCGCAGATTACCGCAGCGCGTTTTACTCACGCACGGAAATAATTGTCAGGAAGACGAAAGAGGTGCTCGCCTGCCGAACGCGATTTTGTCGAGCAACCACACGCCCAGCATCGTTGCGCCCATCAGCGGAAAGACGATGCCGAGCACGACGAGTCCCGCTTTCCATGAACGCATCGGCGGCGCGGCGCGTTCGCGCGAGGGCGCCGCGAGCGCGCGAGCCGGACGGCGCAGCCACCACATGACGAAGCCCGTCACCGCGAGCGCCGCGAGGCCGAGCGAAATCGCCGTGCAGATCAGTTGATTCGCGAGCCCGAAATAACGGCCCATATGCAGCGACGTGCCGTACGAAATCACCTGCGAGACCGCGCCGTAATCGGCATAGCGAATGTCCTTGAGTACCTTGCCGCTGTACTGGTCGATATAGACGGTGCGCTCGCGTTTCGGATCGGGCGGAAAGTACGAGACCGTGTAGACGCCGCTCGCGGACGCAGGCAGCGCGATGTCGTAACCGCTTTGCACGCCGAGCGCGGTCATCTGCGCGACGACCTGATCGAGCGTCCTGCGCGCGGGCGTCGGCGTGGCCGAATGATCGGCGGAATGCGCGGCGGCTTCGGGCGATTGCGGTACGGGCACCGCGCCCACGGCCCACGGCACGTTGGGCAGCGGCAGATCGTCCATCACCATGCCGGGCATCGACGCCATGTCGTGGCCGGCGTGTTCGCCATGTTCGCCATGGGCCGCTTGACCCGCGCCCGGCAGCGTCGATTGCAGCGGCAGCCCGCCGCCCCATGCGCCGCGCGGCGCGCCCAGACTCACGCGCGTCGCGAGCGCCTTGAACTGCTTGCCCCACGAACCCGTCCACGGCAGGCCGCTGAGCACGAACGCCAGTGCACCCGCCGCGAGCCAGAAGCCGATCACCGCATGCAGGCTTTTCCAGAACGGCCGTCCCCTCGCGCCGAAGCGCGGCAGCAGCGCGGCACGCAGCGACGCGCCCGGCGATACGGATCGGCGCGGCCACCAGAGCGCGACGCCGGTCCCGATCATCACCAGCGTCCAGCACGCGGCGAGCTCCATCAGCAATTCGCCAGGCTTGCCGATCAGCAGCTTGCGATGCAGCATGCGATCGACCTGCATGAAGCGCCGGTCGACGTCGAGCGTGCCGAGCACCTCGCCGTTATACGGATTCACGTAGACGCTTTCCTTCGTCGCCGGCGCGTTGCCGGGCGGCAGCGCGAACACGAACTCCGCGCTGCGCGCCGGATTCGCTTCGATATGCGCGCGGATCGCTTGTGCGCCGGGCGGCAGCGACGCCTGAGCGCGCGCGAGCAGCGCATCGGCGGGCAGACGCGGCGTCGCTTGCGGCGCGACCACGAGCCGATGCGGATACAGCAGCGGCTCGATCTGCGGCTGAAAACAGTAGATCGTGCCGGTAATGGCCAGCACGATCAGAAACGGCATCACGAACAGACCGGCGTAAAAGTGCCAGCGCCAGAGTGTGCGATAGCCGGGATACGCGGCGCCGGACGCGTGTGTGCTGCGCGCGTCGGGGCGCTCGGCAGCGGGCATTGTCGTCGACATCGAAGGCTCCTTGTGGATGGGCTGCAACCTGACCTTCACAGGCCGAACTTCGCTTCGGCGTAGAACGTGCGGCCGGGATACGGGTGATAGACGTAGTAGCGGGCGTCGAACAGGTTGTCGATGCCCACGCCGATTTCGGTTTGCTTCGCCGGACGGAACGTGAACTTCACGTCTGCGACCGTGTAGCTGCTGGTGCCGCCGAACACGTTCGGATTCGTGTCGGTATTCGTGAGCGTGTTGTATTGACGCCCCGAATAACGCGCCGCGAGCGTGAGCGCGCTGCGCGCGTCGAAGCGATACGTCGCGACGACGTTCACGCGCCACAACGGAATGCGATAGAAGTATTTGCCGACGCTCGCCGGGTTCTGCGCGTTGGCGAGAATCTTCGACTGCGTATAGGCGACGTTCGCCGAAAAATCGAGGCCGTGCAGCAGCACGTCCTGACCTTGATAGCTTGTTTCCACGCCGCGCGAACGCACCTTGCCGATGTTCTGGAAGTTCGTCACGTTCGGAATGACGGTCGTGTCGGTCTGACTGAAGATCGTGTTCTTCACGTCGTCCTGAAACAGCGTGAAGCGGAACAGGCCGTTCCAGTGCGCCCATTCCGCGCTCAGCTCTTTCGAGAGATCGTCTTCGGGCCGCAGATTCGGATTGTTGTTGACGATCGACGAGCCGTTAATCTGCCCCTGGAACAGTTCGCCGACGGTCGGGAAGCGATACGCGCGCGCGATCGAAGCGCGCAGCGTGAGATCGTCGGTGACGTCGAACGACAGCGAGGCCTTCGGCGAGAAGTGACGGTCGCTCACGCCTGCGTACGGCACGCGCACGCCGCCGAGCGCCTGATAGCCGTCGTAGGCCTGCCAGTCTTCGTAACGCACGCCGTAGACCAGTTTCCAGCGGGGCAGGAAACGCCACGCGTCCTGCGCGTAGAACGCCTGCGTTTCGGTCTTGCCCGCGAAGGCGTTGGCGAAGCTGCCCGCGCCGCCGTCGCGCCAGGCGAGCGTGTTGTAGGTCCGGTTGTCGACGGAATAATTGTCGTAGTGATAGCCGAAGCTCAGCCAGTGCGTGGCGAGGCCCGCGTCGGGCCGCGCGGGCGTCCACGTTGCCTTGAGATCGAGTGTTTTCCAGCCGGTGCCGTCGCCGAGCGTCATCGTGCCGGGACCGTCGCCGGAGCCGCCGCTGTTGGCCGTGCGCGCGACGCTGTTGCTGACGTCGTAGTACGAAGCGATCGCTTCCGCATTCCACCCCGTGGCCTGATGCGTGCGCAGCGACGCGCCGTACAGCCAGTTCTCGCTCCAGCCGCGGCTGGGCGCGAGCGCGGAAGCCGGGATCGTGTATTCGTAGCCGCCGATGTTGACCTTGCCGCTGTAGACGGGATTGCCGTTATCGTCGTAGAGGAAGGTCGAGGTCTGGCTGTCATAGGTTTGATGCCAGTAACCAAGTGTCACGCCGCCTTGCACGGTCGGCGTGAAATCGTATTGCATGCGCAGCTTGAACTGATCCTGCACCGTATGCTCGATGCCTTCGCCGTTCACGCCGAGCACCGCCGTGCGCGTGTTGGTCTGGTTGTTGTAGAAGTACGCGCCGTGCACGGGCGTGTCGCCGGGTTGCGCCACCGTGCTCGATTGCGCGAGCGTCGCGAACTGCAGCGGCTGGCTCGTGTT
This sequence comes from Paraburkholderia sp. Ac-20347, assembly GCF_017104805.1. Classification (NCBI taxonomy): domain Bacteria; kingdom Pseudomonadati; phylum Pseudomonadota; class Betaproteobacteria; order Burkholderiales; family Burkholderiaceae; genus Paraburkholderia; species Paraburkholderia sp. Ac-20347. The sequence continues at coordinate 6,128 of NZ_JAAGPN010000165.1, forward strand.
TTCCAGATGATTCACGCCCAGCAGATACGAGAACTTGCCGATGCGGTCGCCAATCGACGCGCTCATTTCGCTGCCGTTGAAATTCTGGTTCACGCCGTAAAGGCTGAAGTGCTGCGTGAAGGCCTTGACATCGGCGGTCGCTTCGAACTTCGTCGGCATGCGCGTGGTGATCAGCACGGTCGCGCCCAGCGAATTGCCCGGATAGAGCGCCGAATACGGACCATAGATCACATCGACCTGCTGGATCTGATCGGGAAACACCATCGACCAGCGCGGCGGAAACGCATAGCTGTTGCCGAGCAGATTCGAGAGCAGCAGGCCGTCCGCGTAGACGAGGCCGCGCGCGCTCTGCGTATTGCTCGTGCCGCGCACGGCGATGATCGAATTCAGGTCGCCGACGAAGCGTTTGCGCACGGCGAGATTCGGCAGGTACTTGAGCACGTCCTCCGTGTTGACGACGTTCCAGTTGTTGAACTGCGCGGGCGTGACGGTTTCGACCGTCGCGGGCAGATTCGGATCGAAGGCGCGCATGGGCGCTGCGTTCGAGGCGCCGTTCGATGCGCTCACGCTGACGGTCGGCAGCGTGGTGATGTCGGTGTTCGATGCGCTATCTGCCGTGCTTTGTGTGGTGTTTTGTGCGGTGTTCTGTTCGGCGTGCGCGGTCGTGGCCGCGAACGGTGCGATCAGCGAAAGCGGCAGGATCGGCAAAAGCGGCGGCGCGAGCGGCGGCAAATGCCGCAACAGGCCGAGACGAGCACGGGCGCGCAGGCGCACACGCGTACCGCGCGAAACGGGCGTGGACATGTAAGAGACTTCCCCGGAAACGATGGACGTGCGGCTGCCCACGCGCGCGGCGTTGCTTATTCGTTCTCGTCGATGCAGGCGATGTACGCGACGCGTTGGCGACAACGCGCGTCGTTGCACCGCTCAGGTGTCATCGCGCGATAACACGTGAGCGAAGACACGCGAGCGAAAACGCGCTAACGGACGCAAGCGCCGAAGCAAACGACAGAACATGAGTGAGCGCGGATGGGCGGCCGGTGACGGCAGCGATCAGGCGAGCGCGGGTGGGGCGCGTGGACGGCCCGAGGGGAAGGCGCCGAACGGCGTGTGACGCGTGGAGAGCGTGGCGACGACGGCGTCGGCGATCGCGAAGCCGAGCGTGAGCGCGGGCACCGCGATAGACGGCATCGCCACGTGATGTTCGAGCAGGTTGCAATAGCCGCAAGCGCCGAATGCGTCGTCGTGCGAAAGATGCGGCGCCGCCGATGCGGGCTGCAGCGCCGAGCACAGCGCGGCGTCGGGTTGCTGCGCCTGATGCGCGGCAACCAGCTGGCTCACGAGCGGCGCGAGCACGATGAGCCACATGGCGATGAGGCCAAGCCATGCGGTCAGCAGTGCGTGCTTGCGTAGTTTCATGATGGAGTGAGCGATTGCGCGCGCAGTCTACCACGCGTCGGCGCGTTTGCGCACGCGTTCCGGCACGCTGAATCACGGCATAAAGCAGGGCGTATCCGGCGCGTTGCGACCCTTGTTGCGCGGGCGTTTGTGGAATCCGTCCGTATTTAGAATCCGTCCTATAGCGCGCGCTCGCGTAGTGCGCGAAGATCGTCGATGTCCATACGAATGCCACGCCGCGTTTCGCGGTCATCGATCATGCCTGCCTTCTCTTTGCGTCCCGCGCCGAGTCAGCGCTGGGTCGCCCGTGCGTCCGAACCCTGCGGAGTGCCAACCAATTCCCATGCCGATGAGGGCGCTACGCGCGTCGCGGCTTGCGGTCTCGCGTTGCCGTCCGCGTTCGCGTTGAGACTCGAGGCGCGCCAGCACGTCAAGCCGACTGGTACCGCGCGCTGTCCGCTCGAAGCGAGCACGTTGCGTCAGTGGTGCGTGCGTCGCCAGCTCGGCACCTGTCCGGTGGAAGGGGGCGCACAGGCGCCGGTCTTTCTGCGCAGCGATGCTGAGCCGGTCGTCACGTCGACGCGCGGCTCGCCGCATACGCGCGCAAGGCTTCCAGATCCGCGATGAGCGCGGCGGCCAGCGTCTGCACGTTCTCGTCCCACGCGCCGGATTCGTGGATGGCGGCGCGCAGCTCGCGGCAGGTATCGTGCAGCACCGACGGACCGAGCACGGCAATACCGCCCGCCACACGATGGACCCATTCGCGCAGACGCTGCACGTCCTGCGTCCCGGCGATCTGCGTGAATTCGGCGAGATCGTGATCGGCCTGTTCGATGAAAATCGGCGCGAGTCCGGGCGGCAGGTCGGGGAAGCGCGGTGTCTGTTCGTCGGCGCCGGTTGCGTTGTCCGGGTTCAGCGGGGACGCGCTTGTCGTCGCTAGCGCGGCCTTTGGCGTGGCGAGGTCGGGCGGCACGCGCGCGGCCACATCGGCGAGTACGCGCTCAAGTTCCGCGAGCGGCACCGGCTTGCTCAGATAGTCGGTGAATCCCAGCGTGCGGCCTTGCGCGATCTGTTCGGGCAACGCATTGCCGCTCACCGCGTAGACCGGCAGCGAGGGCTGCCTCTCGCGCGCCGTTTGCAGCAATTCGTAGCCAGTCATCTTCGGCATGTTGAGATCGGTGATCACGAGATCGACGCGCGCCGTATCGAGTTTCGCGAGCGCTTCCTCGCCGTCTTTCGCCTCGATCACGTTCGCGCCGAGCGTGCGCAACTGGTCGCGCAGCAGCGAGCGATTGAGCAGATTGTCTTCGGCGATGAGTACGGTCAAGCGGTGGAAATCGGCCGGTTCGCGTGCCTCGCCGCCAGCAGCGCCAGCGTCTGATTGCGCGGACGTTGCATCCGCTACCGGCAACTGTCCACGCAGCATCTGCGTCGCGGTGCGGATGCCCGCGAGGCTGTACAGGCTGACTTCCACGCCGCCGCCTTCGAGCGCGAGCGGCACGAGCGGTCCGTCCTGGCGCAGCCAGACGACCTTCGCCGGATCGCGCCACACGCGCTGTACGTCGTCCGCGGAGAACTCGCCGGTGACCAGCAGATAATCGAACGCGCCATCGGGCGGCGTCTCGGTCGCGTGCAGATAGACCGGCGTGCTGAGCCGGGCGTCGAAGAGATTCGTGAGCCATTCGCGATTCTCGGGCGCGCGGCACAGAAGCGCGGGATGCGGATCGGGCAGCGTCCATTGCTCGCCCGCGGTCGCCGGGCCGTCCGCGCGCAGCGGCAGGCTGACGAGCACGCGCGTGCCCACGCCCAGCGTGCTTTCCACTTCGCAGCGGCCGTGCATGAGCGCCGCGAGCCGTCCGCAGATCGTCAGGCCGAGGCCCGTGCCGCGCGACTCGGTGAGCCGGTGGTCGTCGCCTTGCGTGAACGGCTGGAAGAGGCGCGCCTTGAGATCGTCGGGCATGCCCACGCCCGAATCGGCCACGCTGATGTCGAGCGTGGCGTCGCGCCAGGCCGCACGCAACACGATCTTTCCGGAGTGCGTGAACTTGAACGCGTTGCTCAGCAGGTTGTTGACGATCTGCGCGAGCCGGATCGGATCGAAGAACAGCCGCGCGGGAATCGCGCGGTCCATCACGAGATAGAACGGCAGCTTCTGGCGCACCGCGAGCGGCGCGTGCGCGAGCGCGATACGCACCAACAGCGCGGCAATCGATTCGGCATCCTCAGAAAGCTTCATCGCGCCGACATCGATCTTCGAAAAGTCGAGCACGTCGCTGACGATCTGCAGCAGTTCCGCCGCCGACACCTGCATCGCATCCACGCGCGCTTCCTGTTCGGCGGCGAGCGGCCCGCGCGCCACGAGCTCGATATTGCCGACCAGCGAGGCCAGCGGCGTGCGGATCTCGTGGCTCATCGCCGCGAAAAAGCTCACCTTCGTGCGTGCGGCTTCGTCGCTCGTGCGTTGCGCTTCGCGCAGCAGGCGTTCGGCTTCGTAATGCTTCGACATGTCCGCGAACGCGCAGAACATCACCGCCTCGCGGTTCAGCGTGGCGGCCGCGTAGGTGATGTCGAGATGCACGCTCTCGCCATTCTCGCGCGTGAGCGAAAACGGCAGGGCGTAGATCGGCGTGCTGGCCGTGCCTTCGTTGACAGGCGCGGGCAGATGCTTTTCGAACTCGAGGCAGAGCGCGGCGGGCAGGCGCGTCACGCGAGTGTCGAGGCCGAGCACGTTGCGCACGATCTGGTTGGCGATGACGATGTCGAAGTCGCGTTTGCGCACGATGCACAGGCCGATCGGCGTCGCATGCACGAGCAGATGATTGAGCAACTCGTTTTCGAGCGCGCGCGTGGCCTCGCCATAGGTTCGCGCAAGCACGCGCCGGTTCCAGTAACGCAGCAGCGAGAGCAGCATCAGCACCAGCGCGACGGTGAGAAGCAGCACCACGGCGACGGGCGCGCGGATCTGGCGCAGATGGTCGGCCCACGACAGCGCAAGCAGGTAGTGGCCGAAATCGTGGACGAGCGGGCGCTCGCGCATCGCCCAGCCGAAACGCGGCAGCAGATGGAAGCGCCCCGTCGGCTCGCTCGCGAGGTAACGATCGATCACTTGCGTGGCGCCGTCGGAGAGCGGGCCGGCGAGGCGCAAGCCATCCGCATCGACGAGCACGGGCGCGATGTCCGACCCGTTGCCGTTGGGGTCGCGGCCGAGCGTCGCGATGTCGACGCTCGTCAGCACGAGCGCGTAGGGCTTGCCGTCCTTGAGCACGCTGGTCGCGCCGAGCACGAGGTTCGGCGCGAAGCCCAGCGCCGCGGGCGGGCGGAACCAGATCACCGAACGCCCCCGGCCCACCGAGAGCGGGTCCGCGCCGCGTGCGCTCATGTGCAGCAGCGCGCTGTCGACCAGTACGCGCGCGCCTTCGCCGGGGCGCAGCGGGCCGTCCGGCATGCGCGCGGCGGGCGCGAGCTGATAGCCGTAGGCGGCGCTGCCGTCGACCAGCACGAACAGCAACGGTGTGTCCGAACTCGCGTGGGACATCGCGTCGATCGCGCGGTCGCAGAGCGCGCGCAGCGGCGGCGAGCCGTCCGCGCCTGCGAACGTCGGCACGCAGTGCGCGTGCGCGGCGGGGACGTCGTCGGCGACGAGCAGCGAGGCTTCCTTGAGGCCGAGCAGCAGGCGCGCGCTCGTCAGCTGGTTGTAGCGGTACGACAGCGCCTCGTTGGTCTGCGCGATGGTCGCGCGCAACTGCGCGCCGTCGCCCGCGAGCGAGAGGAACGCGATCGTCGTGATCGCCACGCAAGCGGCCGCGACCGCGGCGAACACCAGCAGGCCGATCAGCATCGTGAACACGCGGCGCTCGCGCCGCAGATTGTGTTCGAGCGCCCGCAGCGTGGCGAACGGCGACGCGTTGGGCGCGGTGGCATTGGCTTCCATCACGCGAATCCGTGCTCGCTCGCGTAGCGGATCAAATCGGCGTTCGAATCGAGATGCAGCTTGCGCATGGCCGCGCGTTTCTGCGTGGCGACCGTCGTCACCGAGCGGTTCAGGCGTTTCGAGATTTCGGTGACGTTCAGGCCGAGCGCGAAGAGGCGCACGACTTCGAGTTCGCGCGGCGAAAGCGGATTGCTGCGGCGGAATTCGTCCGCGTTCGCGCCGTCCAGCGCGAGACGTTCGGCGACGCGCGCCGAGAGCGTCGTGCCCGGCTCGATGAGCGCGCGCCGGCACACTTCGGCGAGCACGGGAATCGGCTCGTCCTTGCCGACGAGTCCGGCCACGCCCAGTTCCGCGAGTTCGTGCAGGATGCCGCCGTTCGTGAGCATCGTGAACACGACGACGGGCAGGTCGGGGTAGAGGCGGCGCAGGCGGGCGATCAGGCGCAGGCCGTCTTCGTCCTCGATTTCGCCCTGCATCGAGAAGTCGGTGACGAGCAGATCGCAAGGCATCCTGCGCAACAGGTCGAGCAGCCGCGCGCCCGAGTCGGCGGTGCCGACCACCGTGCAGCCGGGCGCCTGGGTCAGATAGTCGCTGATGGCCGTGAGCACGAGCGGATGGTCGTCGGCGACCACGATCCGCAGGGTTTGCGTGGCGTTCGTCATGGGCGGTGCGTAGCGGCTCGCGCGCGTCGGCACAGTCCCGCCTACACGCGCGGAGATCCCTGCCGACAGTGTTTGACTGTCTTCATTCGATTATATGACAGCGTGGAATGAGGGTCATTGTAGGGTGGCGGTCAGCGTGACTGCGCTCGACACAGGGCTGCGCGGCGATAACCGCTTCGTCATGCGATCTATTCCTACAGTCGCGTACGCGGTTCGGCTTGATTCGTGGCCGGGCAATGCGCCTGATAGCAGTTGACCGCGATGCGGATTTCCTTGCCCGAGGCCGTCTTGCAGGTTTGCTGGCAGGTGCGGGTTGGCATGTGCGCGAAGCGGATCGGCGCGATGGTCGGTGCGTGGTCCGGGGCGGCAATCGGCGCGTGGAGATCGGCATAACCGGCGGCCGTCGTGCGCATGGACGGGCGCGGCTGCGGTGCGACGCTCGCCAGATAGAAGATCAGCGCGCCCGCGAGCATCGCGCCGCCGAGCGTGAGCGTCGCCATCGTCAGACCGAATGTGGCGCGCGGCACGACGCCGAGCACGAAAAGCGTAACGAAGAACGCGATATAGACGATCGGCAACAGCACGATGCCGAGGCCGCTTGCCCGCTCGCACGCGCGCGCAATCCGCGCGGCGGCGGTTTGAGGCAGGCGTTGGAAGGTGGCGGCGAACATGATCGGACCTTTTGCGGGAGTGGAGACGGCGTGGCGTGCGGAGCGCGGTTCCGTCGTGGAGCGGCATGGGCTCGGTGACGGAGGCAGCCACGCTCTGGCCACACCTTCACTCTAAGAGGCGCGCGTCGCGGGCAAAATCGGACGATTTCGAGAAACGCGGCGGCGATGCTGCGGAGCAGCAAAAAGGCAGCAAGAGCGCGTTGGCGGCGGTGCACAAAGCCCGCCAGGCGAGGCTTCGCGCAGAATTCTTCATCCAGTTTGTGAACTCGATGCGCGGCGCATGGTCAGATACCGCCAAGGAGGGCGGACGTGGCCGCCGCAGCCATCCATCGGCCCGGCAGGTCGAAGGCCGGGCAGCCGGCTGCCACGCGCGCCATCCTGTGGCCTCTCGCGGGGCGCGCCGCTCGAACGGGGCCGCGCCCGCGAGACTCATCGAAGCATCGCTTTTACGGGAACACCTCAATGCGCCGACGTCAATTTCTTCTCAGCTCCAGCGCCGCACTCGCAGCAAGCGGCCTCGCTCTCGCGGGCTGCACGACGACCCCGCTGGGTTCAAGTGACAGCGCCGCGCAGAACGCGGCCAAACGCAATGCCATCGACGCCAGCGTGGACGCCACGATTTCGCGTCTTTACGGCACGGTGTCGGGCTCGCAGGAACTGCTCTCGAAGGCCAGCGGCGTGCTGGTCTTTCCGAACGTGATCGCCGCGGGCTTCTGGATCGGCGGCCAGTACGGCACCGGCGCGCTGCGCGTGAACGGCCGCACGACCGGTTACTACAGCACCGTGGCGGGCTCGTTCGGCCTGCAGATCGGCGCGCAGTCGAAGGCCATCATCTTCGCGTTCATGAACGAGGGCGCGCTCGACAGCTTCGTGCGCAGCCAGGGCTGGTCGGCGGGCGCCGACGCCACGGTCGCGGTCGTGACCGTGGGCGCGAACGGCAATGTCGATACGTCGACGGCCATGAGCCCCGTCGAAGCCTTCGTGCTGACCAATGCCGGTCTCATGGCCGGCGTTTCGCTCGAAGGCGTGAAGGTCTCGCGTCTCGTCATCTGAGCGGGCGCGCCGCGCCTGTCCGGCGCGGCCCGTGCGAGTGTCTCGATCGTCTGATTGTCTCGATCGCATCGAGTGCTTCGCTCGCAAGGGCCGCCAGTCAGTTTTCCGCCTTTCATCCCCTTCGCGTTTTCCCCGCGTTTTCCCTGACCTCCGCGCCGACTTCCGTGCCGCTTCGGGCACATGAACGGCGCATCCGCGCGCGCCCGGTTTCCAGAATTTTTTGGCCGATGTAGCGTGCGGGGACGGCTCCCCTGCACACCCCGTTTCGCCCGCCCGCGCGCATTCCGGCACGCGCCGCGCAACGCGATTTCGCAGGGTTAACTATGATTTTGGAAATATTTAAATCTAAACTATACTGGCCCGACGCATGACGATGGCGCGTCGTGCGCCACGGTTTCGAACATCGCGAAGAGGACGGTCATGGCAGAGCGGTCGTTTGTCGAGGAAGTGAAGAAACTGCGTCTCGGCGCAGGCGAAGTGTTCAGCGGCGAGGGCATTCTCGCGGTGACGAAGGCGCTGCTCGAATCGGGCGTGGCCTATGTGGCGGGCTATCAGGGCGCGCCCATCTCGCATCTGATGGACGTGCTGGCCGACGCGCAGGACATCCTCGCCGACCACGGCATCCGCTTCGAGAACAGCGCGAGCGAGGCCACGGCCGCCGCGTCGCTGGCCGCCTCGGTCAACTATCCGCTGCGCGGCGCCGTCACCTTCAAGGCGACCGTGGGCACGAACGTCGCTTCCGACGCGCTCGCGAATCTCGCCTCGGGCGGCGTGACGGGCGGTGCGTTGGTGATCGTCGGCGAAGACTATGGCGAAGGCTCGTCGATCATGCAGGAACGCAGCCACGCGTTCGCGATGAAGTCGCAGATCTGGCTGCTCGATCCGCGCCCGAATCTGCCGTGCATCGTGCAGGCCGTGAAGGACGGCTTCGATCTTTCCGAGGCGAGCAGCACGCCGGTGATGCTGCAATTGCGCATTCGCGCGTGCCACGTGCATGGACAGTTCGTGGCGTCCGACAATCGACGCCCGGCGTTCACGATCAAGGACGCGCTCGAACATCCGAGCCGCGACGTCGACCGCATCGTGCTGCCGCCCGCGAGTTTCCTGCACGAGCGCGAAAAGATTCACGAACGCTGGCCCGCGGCGGTGAAGTTCATCGAGGAGCGCCAGCTCAACGAATTCTTCGCCGACGATGCAAGCGACGGGCGCGATATCGGCCTCGCCGTGCAAGGCGGCAGCTACAACACGGTGCTGCGCGCGCTGGAACGGCTGGGTCTCGCCGATGTCTACGGCGAATCGGCGATTCCGCTCTACGTGATGAACGTGGCCTATCCGCTGATCGATTCGGAGTGGGAACGCTTTTGCGCAGGCAAGCGCGCCGTGCTCGTGATCGAGGAAGGGCAGCCGAATTTCGTCGAGCAGAACGCGAGCGCGATCCTGCGTCAGCGCGGCGTGAACGCCACGCTGCACGGCAAGGACATGCTGCCGCTCGCGGGCGAGTACAACGCCGCAACGGTGGTGAAGGGCCTGCGTGCGTTCTTCGAGCGCTATGGCGTGCTGCGAGCACAACCGGAGCAACCCGCGCCGCGCAAGGTGATTCCGGTGCAGGCCGTGGCCACGGCGGCCGCCGAAAGTCCCGTTCAGCCCACGCTCGACGACAGCGTGCATGCGCGTCCGCCGGGCTTCTGCACGGGCTGTCCCGAACGCCCGATCTTCACGGCGATGAAGCTCGTCGAGCGCGAGCTTGGGCCGCATCACGTGAGCGCCGACATCGGCTGTCATCTGTTCTCGATCCTGCCGCCGTTCAATCTCGGCGCGACGACGATGGGTTACGGCCTCGGCAGCGCGAGCGCCGCCGCGCTCAACGCGCCCGCGAGCAAGCGCGCGATCTCGGTGATGGGCGACGGCGGCTTCTGGCACAACGGCCTGACGAGCGGCATCGCCAACGCGGTGTTCAACAAGAGCGACAACCTGACGATCGTCGTCGATAACAGCTATACGTCGGCGACGGGCGGCCAGGACATTCTGTCGTCGACGGCGCTCAATCCCACGCGCAGCACGGGCCACGAAATCGAGCAGGCGGTGCGCGGCGTGGGCGTGAAATGGGTCAGGACGGTGCGCCGCACCTACGACCTCAAGACCATGATGGCCACGCTCAGGGACGCGCTCACGACCGGCGCGAAAGGGCCGAAGGTGCTGATCGCGCAGAGCGAGTGCATGCTGAACAAGCAGCGTCGCGAGAAACCGAAGCAGCGCAAGGCGATAGCGGCGGGCGAGCGCGTGGTGCGCGAGCGCTTCGGCGTGGATTCGGATACCTGTACCGGCGATCATTCGTGCATCCGGCTCTCGGGTTGCCCGTCGCTGTCGATCAAGCCCAATCCCGATCCGCTGCGCACCGATCCGGTCGCGAGCGTGCTCGATAGCTGCGTGGGCTGCGGTCTGTGCGGCGAGGTCTCGCACGCGGCGGTGCTGTGCCCGTCGTTCTATCGCGCGCAGATCATCAGTAATCCTACTAAAGTGGATCGCTTGCGGCAGCGCGTGCGCAACGCGGTGATCGGCTGGCTGCAACGCCGCGAGGCCCAGCGTCGCGCGCGTTACGCATTCTGATTCGGCATTCTGATTCCGGGACGAAACCATGACGACAACCCAACCGATCAAGATTGCGATTCTGGCCATGGGCGGCGAGGGCGGCGGCGTGCTGGCCGACTGGATCGTCGATCTCGGCGAGCACAACGGTTACTACGCGCAGACCACGTCGGTGCCCGGCGTCGCGCAGCGCACCGGCGCGACCATTTACTACGTCGAGCTATTCGCCCGCGAGGCGCACGAGCCGCGCACGCCGGTGCTCGCGCTCATGCCGCTGCCCGGCGACGTCGACGTGGTGCTCGCCTCCGAGCTGATGGAAGCGGGCCGCGCCGTGCAGCGCGGACTCGTGACGGCGGAGCGCACGACGCTCGTGGCATCGACGCATCGCGTGTATTCGATCGCCGAGAAAACCGCGCTGGGCGATGGCCGCGTCGACGACAGCGCGCTCGTCGCGCACGCGTATCAGGCCGCGAAACGCTTCGTGCGCTTCGACATGGCGCAGGCCGCCGAGGCGAGCGGCAGCGTGATCAGCGCGGTGCTGTTCGGCGCGCTCGCGGGCACCGGCGTGCTGCCGTTCAGCCGCGCGCAGTTCGAGGCGACCATCGAGCGCGGCGGCGTGGGCGTGAAGCCGAGCTTGCGCGCGTTTGAGCTGGGCTTCGCGCGTGCCGGTGCGGATGTCGATGCTGACGCCTCATCGTCCACGCAAACGGAAAAGGCGGAGCAGACGCAAGCGCCCGCGCCGCGCGATCCCGCTGTCGCGAGACTGATCGAACGCGTACGCACGGATTTGCCCGCTGACGCGCAGCCGTTCGCGATCGAAGGCGTGCGTCGTCTGATCGACTATCAGGACCCCGACTACGCCGCGTCCTATCTCGATCGTCTGACCCAATTGCGCGCCGCGCTGCCCGACACCGACCGCGCCTTGCTGCGCGAAATAGCGCGCCATCTCGCGCTCTGGATGTCGTACGAAGATACGATTCGCGTCGCCGATCTGAAGACGCGCGGCTCGCGTTTCGAGCGTGTGCGCGGCGAAGTGCGCGCGCAGGCCGATCAACTGCTCGCCATCAACGAGTTCATGCATCCGCGCATCGAGGAAATCTGCGAGACGCTGCCTGCCGGTCTCGGGCGCTGGCTCGCGAAACCGCATGGCGTGCATCGGCTCGTGAAGCGTTTCGCGGCGTCGGGGCGCGTCGTGCGCACGAGTTCGCTGCGCGGCTACCTGCTACTCTATGCGGTCGCGCGTCTGCGCGGTCTGCGCCGCCGCACGCTGCGCTATGAACTGGAGCACGCGCGCATCGACGGCTGGCTCGCGCAGATCGTCGAGTCGGCGCGCCACAATCCGGCGCTGGCGACCGAAGTCGCGCAATGCCAGCGTCTCGTGAAGGGTTACAGCGACACGCATGCGCGCGGGCTGGCGAATTTCCAGACCGTGATGGCGGCGGTCGCGCGCGCGGGGCAGTGGCTC
>NZ_JAAGPN010000166.1:0-17961 GCF_017104805.1 Paraburkholderia sp. Ac-20347
GCTCGTTGCATAGCCGGACCGCCTCGCGTTTGAATTCGTCGGTGAAGTGCCTTCTTGTTCTGCTCATTCCATCCTCTCAGGATTACGTCAGCTTAGCTGATGTGTCCGGGAGAACAGGGGAAGGCCAGTCCAATGCTCACATTGCTTGTCGCCCCCCATCCACCGGTAGAAATACACCGGTGATAAAAGACGACGCTGGCTCCGCGAGAAACAGCGTCGCGAGTGCACAATCACGTGCACTCGCCATTCGATTCATCGGCTGACGCCGCTTCAGCATCTCATAGTGCGTCGCAGGGTCCGCCTGTATGTCTGCATGCGCATAGGTCATCGGAGTGTCGATCACGCCCGGGCACACCGCATTGACGCGAACCCCAAAAGGAGCCAACTCAGCGGCCAACGCACGCGTCACGCCAGTCATCCCGGCTTTTGACGCTGTGTAAGCCACGGCGCCTTCAAGCCCGCTGAGCGACGTGATTGACGCCATATTGATGATCGAACCCCGCCGGGCGAACTTCATTGCAGGAGCAAGGCGTCGGGTCAACTGGATCGCCGAACCCAGATTGACTTCGATCGCAGACCGGAAAATGTCTTCGGTCGTTTCTTCCAGCGTTCCCCTAATCGTGGAGCCAGCGTTGTTCACTAGAATCTGGACCGCGCCCCCCGCGAGCTCCTGCGCCCAGGCCGCCAGACGATCAAGATCGGCCGACTTCGTGACATCGCCGCGGTGCACATGTACTCGCGAGCCCAATTCGTCCGCGGTGGCACCTAAAGTATGCGCGTCCAGGTCATTTAACACGACGACCGCACCCTCCGCATGAAAGACACGCGCGATCTCCGCCCCCACTCCACTCCCCGCGCCAGTGATAACTGCGGTCATACCGTCTAACCGGTTGCTCGGCCGATGAGGAGGGGAATAACTCAATTCATGCTTTCCGTGCACGATAAGTCCTCGCTGAAAGTGGCACAGCACAATTTAGACAAACCACCGATGTTGAGCCGCCTTTTCCTTGAACACCTGACGGTGCGCGAGCAGCGGCTCCGGCTGACTCGCGTCGGGCGAGCCAATTTCCCACCAAGCCCCCGAACCAAACGGCAACGCTTCGAGATTGGTGTGTGCTGCGATGAGAACCGGCCCGTCAAGCTTAGCGGAGCTGGCCAGTGCATCACGCAGTTCCTCGCGCGAATGGACTTCGAATGCATGCGCACCAAGGGAGCGCGCATTGGCGGCATAGTCGACCTGAACATATTCGCCAGTCAGGCCAAGATCGCCTTCGACCTTGCGCCGGAATTGCGTGCCAAACTCAACACCCATATTGTTGATCTGAAAACCACGAATGCATTGCCACCCCTGATTAACGAGAACGACCACGGTGAACGACGCGCCTTCCTGCACTGCCGTCACCAGTTCCGTCGAATGACACATCAGATAAGTGCCGTCACCCACCACTGCGACGATCCGCCCCTTTGTCTGCCGGCTCAACGCATGTCCCAACGCTGCCGGCAATTCGTATCCCATGCAGCTGAAGCCGTACTCCATGTCCAGTTCACCGTGTTTGGCGGAATTCCAGACCGCATGTGCATGACCGATCGCCGTCGACGACGAAAACACGACACGATCGTTACGAGAAGTCGCATTCGCAACATCGGACACGACCTCGAAGCCCGTCAATGCGGGGCGCGACTGCCTGTCGATTTCCGCCGTCTTGCTGAGCCACTCTTCACGACCTCCCATCGCAAGATTGCGCCATTCCGGATCAGGCCGGTAATTGAGCGCTGTCAACGCGCGCGACAACCCAATCAGCCCCTCGCGCGCGTCAGCCTTCAGCGGCAGCGCCCCCATTTTTCCAAGGTCGTGCGTCGAGAGATTGATCGTTGCGACCTTGACATCCGACTGCTGAAACAAGGTGTGAGATCCGGTCAAGGTATCGGCCAGTCGCGTGCCCACCGCCAGCACGAAGTCAGCCTGACCAGCAGCCTCGTTCGCGCACGGCGCGCCGATAAATCCAACACCACCAAGATTCAACTGGACATCCCGCCCGCACGAACGCCCGGCAAGGCTTTCGACGACCGGGATACCGAACGTGTTGCTGAACTCGGCTAGCGCCTGTTCCGCGCCGGAATAGCGAACGCCTCCGCCTGCTACGATGATCGGCCGACGCGCCTTGAGCAGCGCCGATACCAGTTCAGACAGCGCCCTCACGTCGGGCTTTACGCGATCGACGTGATGCACCCGTTCGGCAAACAGCGCAGTTGGAAAATCGAAGGCCTCACCTTGCACGTCCTGGCAGACGGCAATCGTGACGGCCCCCGCATTTGCGTGATCGAGCAGCGCGGCAGTTGCGTGTGGCAACGAGTGGATTATCTGCTCGGGCCGCGTGATGCGGTCGAAGTAACGGCTGACTGGGCGCAACGTGTCGTTGGCGGATAGTCCGAAATCCTGCGGCATTTCGAGCCCTTGAAGGACCGGGCCTTGCCTTCTCGACGCGAACACGTCGCTTGGCAACAGAAGCACCGGCACCCGGTTCACAGTGGCTGTCGCAGCCCCCGTCACAAGATTCGTCGCGCCGGGTCCGAGCGACGTCGTAACCGCCAGCGTCGACAGTAAATTGTGAGACTTCGAATAACCGATCGCCGCATGCACCATGGCCTGCTCGTTCTTCCCCTGAAAGAACGCCAGATTGCATTCGCCAAGACCGAGCGCATGCCCGAAGCCGGCACCGTTCCCGTGACCGAAAATACCAAAGACGCCGCCGATCAGCGGCACCACAACGCCATCACGCGACACGCGCTGTGCCCCGAAGTAGCGAAGAATGGCCTGGGCCGTCGTCAAACGCACCGTATTGGAACTCATGTTGTCTCTCCTGTAATTGGATTCAATTAAGCGTCTTCTAAGCGGTCCTGTCAGGCGCAGACGCGCCCGCCAAGATCGAGCATGCATTGCCGCGGCTGTTCAGCAAGCAGACGAGGCCCATCGCCGGAGATCAGAAAAGTCTGTTCGATCTGCACCGACGACCCGTCCGGCCAATTACCCGCGACCTCGAGGTTCACGACCATGCCTGCAACCAGCATCTGATCGATTGAGTAGGAGCTCAGACCGTCACGCACATGCTGATCAGTCGGCTTGCCGAAGAACGGCCACTCCCTGATTGACGTGCCAAGACCGTGCCCTTGCGCTACGAGGTGCACATCCGGCAGGATCGACTGCATGGCAAGCCAAGCCGAAGACGGCAGTTCTCCGGTGAGCAGACATGCCCTGCCGGCTTCCAGAACCCCGGCGGCATCTGCGTAACGCTGCGCGTCTTGTAGTGAACACGGAGCATGCAGCAAGGTCATACCAGTATCGGAGTAGTAGCCTTCAACACGCGCGCCCGCGTCGAAAAAGAGAGCGGCTGCCGAGTCTGGCGGCGCATGGTGCGCTGAAACGCCACCATCTGGCATGCCCCATACAAAGTGATCGAGTTCCGCGCCCGCCGCTGCGAGGCCCGTGGCAAACGCGCGTCGTGCTGCCTTAGGTTCTCCTCGACTCGACCACCTCGGCAAGCTCTTGTTCAGCAAGTGCTCTGTAAGCTCACATGCGCGCGTGAGGGCGCGGATCGCAGCCGGGCTTTTCACCGACTTGAGCAAACGCCAAGTGATGGAGCCGTCGACGAAACGGCAGTCCGGAAGTGCATCAATGACCCTGTCGCAGGTTTTCTGACTGAGAGCCTGCTGCTCCCATCCAATGGTCTTGCCTGCTAGGCCCATGGTGCGCAGTAGCGCCACGAGCGCCGCTTCGGGATCGCTATATGGCTGGCCACGCCCGAACAACAGCAGCCACGCCGGGCGACAGGCCGACGCATCCGCTGCGACGACCGCGTTCGCGACGAGCCCCACGCTGCAGTCCGGCATAACAACGGCATAACCGGCTCGAGGTGAATTGTCACCGAAAGGGCTCGACATCCAGGTCATCATTTTTTCGTCGAGCCATGTGCGATGACCACTTGCCACGAACACGGAATCGCTGCTGCATGCAAGTAACGCGTCGGCTGGGCAAGCCGCGAACAAGCGCCTGAGTGCCTGACTGTCAAGATAGCCGCCCGTAGTCATCGCAGCGTGATCCGGGCGACCGGCGCGGTCTGCATCATGCATCGTATGCCTCGTTTGCCGCGACGGAGCCAGTCAGGCGACGCCTGCTGCGATTCCACCACATCAGCGCGAACACGACGACCAATGCAGAAGGAATCATGCCAATAAAGCGGAACGAGAAGCTCGCAGCCTGGTGCATCACGTCCTGCAACTGCTGTTGCGTCATCGCCGCCAGCGCTTTCGCTCCACCTGCCGCATCGAGTTTCGCGCGATCGATGATGCCCCCTAGAATCGGCAGTGCGACATAGATAGAAATCGATCCAGCCGCCCCCATCAGGCCAACACCTAGTGCCCCGGCGCGTGGATAGCGATCCGTAGCGACCGACAACATGACGGGCCAGATATAACAGATCCCCAAGCCCCAAATCGTCGCAGCTACCAGTGCCGACAACGGTGAATTCGCGTAGCCGAGCCCGATCAGCCCTACCGCGCACAACACCGAAGACAGGAGCAGCAGACCCTCGACTGACAGGCGGCGTTCGAAAAATCCCGCGAAATGCCGTCCCACAAATTGCAGCAGCGCTACATAGACAATGATCAGGATGCCGCGCATGCCGACAACGCTGGATAGTGTCACGTCGATCCATTCACGCGGCGCGATCTCCATCGTCGACGTGAACAGCATGATCGCAAACCACAGGAAAAAGCTGGGACGCTTTAGCAATTCGGCACATTGCCCACGAAAGTCGACCCCGAGCGCAATGCTCGTCGAGCCGGAAAATCGGCGTCCCATTAGCATTGCCAAATAGATGGCAGCGAACACGGCGATTAGTGCAAACAGCACGTACCATGTTTTTCCTTCGCTAAACTCGATCACCGACAAGACTCCACCGGCAATGAGACCAGCTGGGTAGTAAGCGTGGAGCATGCTCATGTAATGGGTCGACCCTTCTGGAAACAGAGTGCCCATCAACGGATTAACCGTGCCCTCCACGACCGCATGCGCGGCCCCGCCCAGGAACATACCGGCGAGAATGACCCAATAGACTTCGCTCGAACCGGAAAAGATTCCGCAAGTCGTCAACGCGACACTCGACGCAGTAAACAGCAAGCCGGACAACACCAGCATCGGCTTCATTCCGAGCTTGTCCAGCAAAACGCTGCATCCTACCAGCAAGATCGTATAACCGAGGAACGAGCTGCCCAATGCAGTGGCAATCATCGTCGCTGAGTGCAGCCTGTCGAGCGGATCCAGATAGATGCGCTGCAGATTCGCCGCAAGGCCCGCGCAAAGTGAATCGCTAAGGCCGGAGGTGAACATCGCCAACAGGGCAACGATGAACTGACCTCGCACACCTTGACGCTCTAGACCATTCCTGGACATTTTTTTCGTCTCCTATTTGCTTTTTTGTGGCGGCACCCGCTGCTTGTCACGGGCGGTGTCTAACTTCCTTAACGGAACTGTTTCAGGTTCGCGTCGAGCGACTGACGTAACAACCCGATGTCGAGACCCACCGCGACGAATTGCGCACCGAGCTCCAGATAGGTAGATGCGCGGCCTGCATCGGGCATGAGAATGCCAGGCGCTTTACCTGCCGCACGAATCCGGACGATGGCATCGCGAATCGCTGATTCCACCTCCGGGTGTGCGGAATTGCCAGGATGCCCGAGACTTGCCGACAGATCGCCTGGGCCGATGAATATGCCGTCGACGCCCTCGACAGCTGCGATCGATTCGATCTCGGCCAACGCCTCGCGTGTCTCGACTTGTACCAACACGCAAATGGACTCGTGAGCGTGGTGCACGTAGCTTGCGTCTCGCCCAAAATTTGACGCCCGCATTGCACCGCTGACGCCCCGAATCCCAAACGGTGGGTAGCGGGTTGCCGCGACCGCCGTCCGCGCCTCCTCGGCGTTCTGGACGAAGGGCAGCATGAGGTTCTGCGTCCCGATATCCAGATACCGCTTGATCAGAACCGGGTCGTTCCATGCCGGCCGCACCACTGGCGCAGTCCGCACATTACCGCCCGGCATCGCGGCCGATGCTGCCTGCAATTGCACAACCATTTCCGGCACGTCGGTCGGCGTATGCTCGGTGTCAAGCAGCATCCAGTCGTAGCCAGCACCGGCCAGGAATTCGGTAATATACGGCGCTGGAATTGAAGACCAGATTCCAATCTGGGGCTTGCCTTCTTTCAGGGCCTGCTTGAAGTGATTCATCGTGCTCGCCTATCTAATCAGTGATCAACGGGTTGCTAACGGGTTCGAGGCTCAAGGCATGGCTTGTGGTGTGAACTGATGCATCAGTGCGCTCGCGGCGCTCCACTAACCCGCATGACGAGGTCTTCGCGACCGCGAATTGACGGATGGAGTTCGGTTCCGAGTCCTGGTGCTGTCGGCGCAAGAGCTTGACCGGCACGCAAGATTGGAAGATCCGTGACCAGGTCGCGATACCAGGTCGCAAGCGTCGCGCGCACGACTTCCTGGAAGATTGCCGTTGGCGCATGCAGCGCCAGATGCAGCCCCGCCATCAGCGTGACGGGGCCGGTGCAATCGTGCGGCGCGAGCGGCTTCGCGTAGATACCCGCCAATGCGGCGATCTTGCGGCCTTCGCTGAGTCCGCCGCACCAAGCCAGATCAAGCATGACGACATCAATCGCATCGGCCGCCAGCAAATCCTTGTATTGCCGCGCGCTGCCGAGCGTTTCACTACCGCAGATCGGCGTGCGCGTCTGCCGGCGCAGATCGGCGAGCGCGATGGGGTCGTCCATTTTGCAGATGGGATCTTCGGCCCAGAACACATTGAATTCTTCAAGCGCACGGCAGATGCGCGACGCAGCGTGAGTACCGAAGAGACTGTGCAACTCGCACATGATTTCGATCCTGTCGCCGACGGCTTGGCGGATTTTTCTGAATGGATCGAGGCCTTCTTTCAACTGCGACAGCGTCAACATCTGACCATTGCTCGCTGGTGCAAACACGTCGAACGGCCAGATCTTCATCGCGCTGTAGCCTTCTTCAACGAGACTTTCAGCAAGCGCACCCGCGTCGCGCATGAATGCGATCTGATCGTCGTACGGCCCAGCTGCTTTGTCGCTCTGTCCAATATCGCGACGGGCCGACCCGCCCGTATTGAAGCGATAGCCAGCACATGTGTTGTAGACGGGAATGGACTCGCGAACCCGGCCGCCGAGCGCAGTGACGGTCGGAACGCCTTGGCGCTTGCCAGCGAGGTCCCATAGTGCGATATCGATCGCACTGGCGGCGCGGGTTTCTGCACTACTGCTGTTAAATCCCAGATACGGCGTCATCAGGTGATACGAGATCGCTTCGATCTGTTGCGCGTCACGACCGATGAGCCATGGCGCGACCTGGCTGTGCAGAACAGCTTCAACTACCTCGGCGCCGCGAAACGATTCGCCGAGGCCGACAAGACCATCATCGGTTTCGAGTTCCACCCAGATGAGATTCGGATGCTCATGGATGCGGAGCGTGCGAAGCGCGGTGACTGTAGACATAGATTCACTTTCCGTGTGTAGACCAAGAACCCGATCAGGTATGGATCAAGTATCTTTGGGCTCGCGAATCCCCGTCAACGATCAGTAAAATCTGTATGACAGCCTCAGCTGCAAGGGGTAAATCTCAGCAATGCGCGACCGCGTCGACGATCAAGCGAAGCGTGCGAAAGCCTTTGTCGGCATATGTGTAGCTGGGGGCGACCGCCGGATCCTGCTCGGCCTCCACCACCAGCCAGCCCTGGTAGCCGTGCTCTCGCAACACGTCAATCAACGGCGCGAAATCGATGTCGCCATCACCCGGCACGGTGAATGCTCCCTGCAAGACAGCGGTTAGAAAACTCCAGTCGCGGTTGCGGGCTTCTGCCAGGATCGGCGCGCGGACATCCTTGCAATGCACGTGACGCACTCTGTCGATGTGCCGCCGCAGCATCTCGAGTGGGTCGCCCCCGCCGAAACGGATATGTCCGGTGTCAAACGCGAGGCCCACGTCATCACAAGTGCCCGCCATCAGGCGGTCTATCTCATCAGGCGACTCGACATAGGCTCCCATGTGATGGTGATACGCAAGCCGCAACCCGCGATCGGCAAGGCGTGTGGAAAAATCGCTGAGGCGCGCGCAATATCCGGCGAAGGCATTCGCGGAATCGAAGCGCGGACGCATGGAAAGCGGAACCTCGATGCGCCCCTGCACTGAATCCGCGACTTCGCCGTAGACCAGCACATCGCAACCGAGATCTACGAGTAGATCGGCGTGCGACGAGACGGCTTGCCATTCCTGCTCGACGGAGCGCTCCGCGAGCCGCCCGGAGTACCAGCCGGACACCAGGCGCAAGCGGTATTGCTCCAAGATCCCGGCAAGCGTGGCACGGTTGCGAGGAAAACGCCCTCCCAGTTCGAACCCCTCGTAGCCGATCTTCTGACCGTCGCTAAGCATAGTCTCCAGCGTCGTATCGGTGCCCAGCGACGGCAGATCATCGTTGCACCATCCGATCGGACTTGCGCCAATTCTCACGTTGAACTGCGTTTGCGAAGCTCGCACTACGTCTTGCATGATGGCCGTCCTTTGACAAATTTCAATATCGGGTCGGACAGGTTAGAGCAGCCACCGCATTCTTGTCATGACAATTGAAATCTGTTATACAGCTTTCTGGATACTTCATTCCGACAGCCGAACCAAGACCCGTTCCCGTGACCCAAGACTCGCAACCGCTTCTGCTGAGCCACCGTGCGTACGATCGTCTGCTCGCGCTACTATCGGACGGCCAATACGCCGCCAACGACCGTTTGCCCAGCGAAGAACGTCTCGCATCGGAGCTGAGAATCTCGCGACCGGTGCTGCGTCAGGCGCTCGAGCGCCTGAGACTCGAAAAGCGAATCTATTCGCGCAAGGGCTCCGGACACTATGTGAGCCCCGCCAATCTCGCCACACCCGCGATCGCCTACAGTGGCCTCACCAGCATCCCCGATGTCCGCGATTTTCTGACCTTCCGCATGTCCATCGAGATGGAGTGCGCAGCGCTGGCTGCGCAATCAGATCCAATGCATCACGACGCAGTAAAGGTCGCCCATCTCGCAATGAAGAAAGCACTCGGCACCGGGCAATCCAGCATCGACGAGGACCTGGCTTTTCATGTTTCGATCGCCCGCGCGAGCGGCAATCGCTTCTATTCACTGACGATGGATTCGATTGCCGAGCAGATGCGCTTTAGCATTCGACTGATACGCGATCTGTCCCAGCAAACGATCTCAGAGCGCAAGTCCGATATCATCCTCGAGCACGAAGAAATCACCGAGGCCATCTCGGCACGCGAACCCGAGCGGGCACGTCAGGCGATGAAGGCTCATTTGCTCGGTGGAAAGTCCCGCCTGTTCGGAGACCGTGGCTAATTCGCGGATTGGGACGGTCCCACCCGGCCTCAACGAAGCGCTCAAGCCAGCGCGTATCAGAACGACACCGACGTGCGCAGGCCCACAAAAAGCGCATTAGCATTCTGCGTGCTACCGCCCGGATGCATCGTGTACTGTAGCGACGGTTGCAGCGATACCGAGCGGATCACCTGCAGGTCGTAATAGAGCTCCGATACGTACTCATAGCCATGGCCCAGCTGCGAAGTGTCGTCGGGATTCGCTGCGTTGTACTCGGCCTGATACATTGCATACCGACTATTGATGTGCGTCGCGGCAAAGCCGAGGCCGATCCGGTCGCCCGTACGATGCAATGGATTCTGATACTCGAACGACACGGTCATCTGCCGGTCAAGCTCAGACGTCGCTCGATCGCCCATCACCCCACGGACTCCGACTGTGAGTCCTTCGCCCCCGCTCTCGCCGGTCAGTTGTTGCGATATCGCGATCCACGCGTTGAAGCTGGTGCCCGACCGACGCGCCGCCAACCCGGTCAGCGCCCGCTGATTGCCGTCGACATCGAGTAGCAGATCCGGCATGCCTCCCGTATTGAGCATCGCGCCGATACGATAACTGCCCTTGCGGCCACCGAAGGTCGGAGTCCAGCCGAACTCCAGCGGCAGCACAACGCCGTCGGTTCCGCGCGGATTCGTCGGCTTCCAGGCATTGTCCTGCTCCCAATTGTTGTCGTAGTACGTCGGATTCTGCTGATATGCACCGAACTGCACGAATGTGGAGGCCGTGGTGTGCACCAGCGCATTCGCCATCCAGACGCTTCCTGGATAGCTCATCCAGTAGTTGCCGTACAGGTTGGGACCTTGCGGGCCACACAGCGCGAGATTCTGGAAGTTACACGGCGCGACGTCGTAGTGATTACCTTCGCTGTCTCGTCCTACTGTCACGTCTAAACGCCCGTCGAAGAACGCCCTGTCGAGCGTCAGCTTGGTGAGCCAGACAGTCTGTCCTCGCCCGTACACTTCCTGCGACTGTTGCGTCGAACCGATGTTGGCGTCCGGATCGACGCTTCGACCGAAGCGGTCCGTAACGATCATCGAGAACGTCGTGTGGCGAATCCCCCAGAGTCGGTTTAGATCCAGCGTAATGTTCGCCGCGAGCTGGCTGGCGGCGCGGGTTAGCCGGTCGTCGCCACCAGAGAAGTTGTGCGATAACTCGTTGGTGAAGGAGAAGTCGAATTGCGCGCCACGGTCGGCCAATGAGTCCCGCTCGCCTCCCCAATTTCCGAACAGATATGGCGAGTCGGCGAAATCGGTTGCATGCGCTGCAGCGGGTGCGCCGACTGCGAAGGCTAGCCCCAGACCACACAGAAGCTTCGAAGGGAGGGTCTGCAAATTTGAAAAGACAGCAGATAACGGCGTATATCGTTGACCACCGGCACGATGAGCCAACGTCTCGATTGGCGATTTCTTTTTCACAATTTGATGTCGCGCGATGGGAAAGACGTGCTCCGATGACACATCCGGAGCACGTCTCTACGTTTTGAAATGAAAAGCGGGGGACACACGGCAAAACATGTGCATCACCATCGCCTCACAACGACTAGTTCCGCCCGATCGGCATCGAGAACTTGCTGCTTTGGCGGGCGTTCTGAACTTCCTGCGCCGTCACTGCAGGTGCTGAATTGCCCCAGCTGTTACGAACGTAGGTGAGGATTGCGGCAATCTGAGAATCGGTCAGTTTCCAGTCAAACGCGGGCATGCCTGCGCCGGTCACAAAAGTTTGAGTGTGAGCGGCACGCGCACCGCCCAGCACCACGTTGATGAGTTCGGTCGCGTCATCGCCCTGCAGAGCGTGATTCCCGGCAAAAGTCGTAATCATGTTGGGCACGCCTTCCCCGCCAGGGCCATGACACGCCGAGCATTGCGCTTCGTATTGCAGCTTGCCTCGCGACATCTGCTGGTCGTCGGCGGAATTGCCGGTCGCCGCCGTGGACGCGTTACCGGGCAACGACTTCAGGTAAGCCGCGATGGCCTTCAGGTCGGCGTCGTCCAGATACTGCGTGGAGTTCTCGATCGCTTCGGCCATCGGACCTGCTGCGACGGACTGACCGTCAGCACCGTTCTTCAGGTACGCGGCGACCGCTTCGACCGACCGGTGGCCGAGACCTACATGCGGGTTGTTCGTGATGTTGGGCGCATACCACTTTCCGAGGCTGCCGCCCTGAAGCGTGCGGTCGGCAATCGGACCGCCCAGCGAGTTGCGCGGCGTATGACATGCCTCGCAGTGACCGGCACCGTCCACCAGATAATGCCCACGGTTCCATTCGACGCTTTTGCTCGGGTCCTCCGCAAAGCCCTTGTTGTCGAAGAACAGCAGGTTCCATCCAGCCATCGCCAGCCGTTGGTTGTAAGGGAAGCGAAGGCCCGCGAGTTCATGCACCTCGTTACTTACCGGCTTGACCGTCGTAAAGTATGCCCACAGGGCGTCCATATCTTGACGGCTCATCTTCACATAGTTGGTATACGGCATGGCCGGATACAGGAAACCGTGCTGCCCCTGACCTTGGCGGACTGCATTGAAGAAATCACGCTCCGTCATGTTGCCGATGCCTGTGTCGCGGTCCGGCGTGATGTTCGAGGAGACGATCGCACCGAACGGCGTGTCTATGCTGTAGCCGCCCGCAAAATCGCCGCTTTTCGCTGTGTGACAAGCTGCGCAGTCTGCGGCGCGCATGACGTAGGCGCCACGCTTGATCAATGCGACGTCGGTCACTTTCGCATTAGCCAGAGCTACCGTGTTGTCAACTCCATCCGACCTGCTGGTGGTATTCGCGCGCCACGTCAACCCCAACATGATGGCGGCAACGACGACTACACAGCCGCCCAGACCATAAAAGATCTTCTTCTTTGCCATTCTTGTTACGCCTTGACCAGAGCACCGGGATTGCGGACATACTTCTCGTGGATTGCACGCGCAGCCTTAATAGCCAGTGCGCCGACAGTCGCGGTCGGGTTGTATCCGCCGTTGTTCGGAAACGCAGAGCCGCCCACGACGAACACGTTGTGCACATCCCAGCTTTGTAGATCCGGATTCAATGCACTGGTCTTCGGGTCGGCGCCCATAACAGCGCCGCCTTGCGTATGGCTGGAGTTCTGGTCATTGGGATTCCAATGCTTGCTTGCGGAGTTGAACGGCGAAATATGCTTCGCGCCCATCGCCTTTCCGATTTCCACAGAGCGTTCCTGGATAAACGCAGCCATCCGACGGTCGTTGTCGTTGAAGTCGAAGGTCAGGCGCAGCAGCGGTACGCCCCATTTGTCCTTGTAGCTGGGATCCAGCGATAAGTACGACGTCCGGGACGGCATCGAGGTGCCCTGACCGAAAATGATCCCGTAGTTCTGGTAGTACTTCGCGTAGCCCTTCTTCCAGCCACTGCCCCAACGCGGCACGTCCGACGGCAACGAATCAGAGCGACCGATCGGCATGCCCTCGCGCGACACCGTAAGTAGCCCCGCGCCACCGACGAAATCAAGCTTCGAATGATCGAAGTTGTCGCCGTTGTAGTCGTCGACCTGGATGCCGAGCCCCCCCGCACCGATAAACGGATTCAGCGTTTCGTTCTCAAACCAGATGTTGGCGCCCGAGCAGGTCTGGTAGTTGTAGTTCTTTCCAACCGTGCCTGCCCCAGTGCTTGGGTCGTACGCCTGACCAATGCCGCTCAATAGCATCAGGCGTACGTTGTCGAACGTATAAGAAGTCACACAAACGATGTCGGCAGGCTGGAACACCGTGTTGCCAGCTTCGTCGTAGTAGGTCACGCCGGTCGCGGTCTTGCCGTCCGGCGTCTTCTCGATCTTGTGCACATAACCACGCGTAACCAGTGTGAAATTCTTGCGGCGCATCAGGGCAGGAATCACGCAGGCCTGCGGCGACGATTTCGAAAAGTTGCCGCAACCGTGGAACATGCAGTAGCCACAGTAGGTACACGGCGCCATGTTGACACCGAGAGGATTCAGATAGGCGGAGCCCGCATTCGCAATCGGAATGTAGAACGGATGCAGGCCCATCTTCGCCGTTGATTCGCGGTACAGCTCCATCAGACGCGTTTCTTTAAGCGCTGGAGTCGGATAGTCACGCGAGCGCGGGCCTTCGAACGGATTGCCCTGCTTCTGGATCCTGCCTTGGATATTGCCCGCTACCCCGGAGATGCCCGCAATCCGTTCGAAGCGGTCGTAATACGGCTCGAGATCCTGATAAGTGATGCCCCAGTCCTGAACCATCAGGTCGGGGTCCATCTTGTTCTTGCCATAACGCTCGACCGTTGCCGAGTACGCGCGAAAATCCCACTCGGTGAAGCGCCACGCCATCCCAGCCCAGTGAAAGCCCGCGCCGCCAACGGATTTTCCCATTTGGAATGCACTTTGACCCCGCGTCGGCACCGCAGTTTGGTCCGGTCGATTGCGGAACGTCAGCGTGTACGTATCTGGCTGCAGCAGCAGCTCTCGGCGCACGGACCACCGCAGCTCGTCGGGGTCGACGGCCGGCGGCGTGTCGGTCGACGTATCGAGCCACGGACCACGGTCAATGGCGACTACTTCCAGACCAGCGCGTGTCAACTCTTCCGCCATCAGGGAACCAGCCCAGCCCAAGCCGACAATAACGGCATCAACCTTTTTTCTCTTCGTATTCACGTTCTGTGCTCGATCGTCTTAGCTGTTCGGAATGAGGCTGATGGGAATCAGTCCAAGTGCTTGGCCTTTGCGGTCCACATAAGGGCGATAGTCGTAACGTGCCCCTGGGAAACCCACCATCTTCCAACCGGCCATATCGCGATTGCCACCATAGAGCGGGTCCGACAGATAGCCTTCGCGCACGTTCTGCAACATCAATTCGAAGAGCGCTTTGCCGCTGCCCGGTTTATCCAGGTCGAGCTTGCCAGCCTCGAGACGCGTGAGAACCGAGTCGATTTGTGCAGGGGCCAATTGCGAAATAGGCTTACCGCTTTCGCGCATAGCAGTTTGATTGAGGATCTGAAGACCGGACAGGTACTGGTCTTTACGGGTGCGTAGTTCGACCAACCCGCCCATCAGTTCCGATTCGTTGGCTTCGAGGGGACGCTGAAGATACTGATCGGCCGATGCGCCGAAAGGGCCCGCGAGCTGGGCGTCGAGAAAGTCGACGCAGCCAGCTTCACTGGCCGAAGGACCATGTTCGTCGTGTGGAATGAGCCTATCGAAGAGCGCAGTAACGGTGGCCCGGTTCGAGCCGTCGAGGACCTTCGGTTTGCCGCCGACATGCACGACGTGCGGAAGCATTTCGGGGTTGAGGCCAGTTTCAGTGGGCACACCCTTGAGTTCAGCTGCGTGCACCTTGGCGACGCCACTGGCCGCGAATGCGCCTAGCGCAAACGTGCGCAATACATTTCTTCTCTTCACGATGAGTCCTCTTACGTGGATGCCAAAACAAGAGGCACGCCACCTCGTTGGGAACGCGGCGTTTCTCTGGCGTCACCCGGCCGACTCAGACGTAAAGCGATTTCCAGGCACGAAGCCAACCCTTCCGATGTGCATCGCACATCAGAAAATCATAGGGGAAAGGGGATATTCGCAGCCGGGAGCTAGTCCCGGTCGGCGCGGTGGCACAGCGAAATCTTTCGCGTTTTCAGTAATTTAGCAGCGCAATTCTAAGCCGCGTCAACTTGACGCGCCATTGAGAATTTGACGTATTCCCTTCAAATTTCTCGTATTGGCGCGCAGCTTGGAGAAGTACGTCATTCCGGAAGATTTTCAGGAATTACGATGCGCAGTTCAGGTAACGTGTTTGGTGCAGTTTCGAGATCACCGTTCGCAAATAGCAGATGTTGAATACTGATTTGGACCTGCGCGTCCGGATCCTGGTCAATCGCAACCGACAGGATATCCGTCTCAAGCATGCGCGCATGCTCTTCGCTTGCTTCATGACTGATCCAGAAGGGGCGGCACCGTGTCCTGCCAAGGGCATCGTGAATGCCGCGTGACCCTCCACCTGTGTTATAGATCCCGATCGGCGGATCCTTCACCTGCGCGCGAGATACTGCCGAATAGGTGAGATGCTCGTCGTCGTGACATTCGATTGGACCGATGATTTCGATGCTTGGCACCAAAATTCGTAACCGCTCCGTAAAACCCTGTATCCGCTGACGATGGGCTAGGTAGCGCGTCGAGTTGGTAATGAGCAGAACCTTGCCGCTGTCTGACAAGGCGTGTGCCATAAGGCGTGCGGCGACGCGACCCGCCTTGATATTGTCGATTCCGACATAGGTTGCACCTGAAAGCGCTTCGATGTTTGTCGTCAGTAGCACTGTCGGCGTGCCTTTCTCTATCACTTCGGAGAGAGCCTCCCGCACGGGTGCCGTATCTGGCCCCACGACTATTAGGCCTTGGCGCGGCGCCTTATTAGCCTTGATCAGCCTTACCAAGTCCATTTCATTGCTCTCTCGCCAGAATCGCCGCATAAGCACAACGCGAGATTGAAAGAGCTGCGCTTGCCTCCCGAACGCCTCGGTAACACGGTGAAAGTAGTCTGCCGCAGTATCGACGATCAGAACATCGAACCGAAGAATGCCACGAATGTTGGATGGAAGAACCAGCTTGATTCCGAGTTGGCGTGCCGTTTCAAGCACTTTCTTCCGTCTGGCCTCTGATACTCCGCCGCGCTCGTTGATGACCCGGTCGACCGTACTTAGGCTGACCCCTGCCATCTGCGCAACCTCCCACAAACCGGGACGTCGCTTTTCACGTGCCTTGTCCATACCTGTTACAAAATCCTTATTATGTCGCGCTCGAAACTATAGTGGCTTGAGCAGTATCTGTGGTGGTTTTGGAGCCCAGACTCTCAAATCGTCACCTTGAAGCACCACGCAAATCCGAGGCAGATCTACCATCGCGATAGTGGGCATCGCAAAACGTGGCACTCCCCGCAGGGCAACTCTTCCAGAATCTTTCTGACCTATTTTTCTGTCGCAAAGCCCTTGTCCACAGCTGGTATAGCCGAGTCGGCGGCCCATCGCCGATGCGACCCCAACGACTCATCTTTGCCGATTTAGGATGGCTGCCCCGCGGTCAAATGGTGACGCCTACGCGGAACAGGGGGTACCTTCAATCTATCAATCTGTATAGAGACGGCCCTGCGTGTGCGCGGTGGCACCACGGGACATTTAGGACTGGTCATGCCGCTAGTAACAACTTTAGTTGAAATTTAGCTACAACTTTAATTGTCTGAGCGGACGTTCACAAAAGCAAACTTGTGTTTATCTTTGGAGCAGCCCCCTGAATCGCCGGACACAGTCTCCCGCTTAAACTAACGGGTAGGCATAAGACTGTGGTGCGACACGAAGCATGATGCCTCCGGCGGAGGCGCAGTGCATGCTCGTTTCATCATTGTTCACTCGCGGTAGCAATGCGATAGAGAACCCGCTGTACGACCAGCGGTAGCCTAGGAAGGCATTGGGAGCCGGTAACGGCTCCCGGTGAAGCCCTTCTGAAATGGGTAGTCCTAGTGCGTGTGCGGTCGTGAGATAGCACATGGAGGCTCCGAGCAGCGATGGGGCCAAGACGCGTGGCTGACCGGCACGGATAACGAATGTGAACCGTTGATAAACGTCGTCATATGCAAGGTGCCAAAGCTGCTGATAGGCATTAACCAAAATGGTGCGTGGACGGTTGCTCCGTTCACAGTTCGGAGCACGTCGTCAGCAAGGTCCACCGGCGAAAAGACGGGTCCTAACCCGGTCGTGTGATGGAACGGGAACGTGGTAAGCCCGTACAGTTGCCCACGAGGCAGACAAACCGCAAGGCGAGTTGTTGACTGTGCGGGTATGAGAAGACGGAGAAAGCGAATGCCGGGCTGTAATGGTTCGGATAGGGGTTGCAACATTACCTCACGCGAAAGCGAGCAGACTTCCGTTCGGTGTTCCAGCGCGAAGCTGTCGAAAGACTCCACAGAGGGAAGCATGAGAGAGCACCGTTCGCGGTGTCTGCGCCCTCCGCTGCGGCGGGAAAACCTCGGCAAGGCAACGCGCAGACGTCAGATTCTGGGCGTCGGTCATACATTCGTGTGGCTTTAGGAATGCTTGAGCCGTATGCAGGGAAACTTGCACGTACGGTTCTTAGGGGAGGCTGCAGCGGTGACGCTGCAGCCTTACCCGATTTTTTGACTAACACCAGGCAGGAAGTGATGGATGTATTGACGGGCCCGGAGCGTCGGCGGCGCTGGACGGCGGAACAAAAAATGGCAATGGTTCGCGAGAGCTTTGAGCCAGGAAAGTCCGTTTCGCTGGTCGCCCGGCAGCACGGCGTGAACCCCAACCAGCTGTTCCACTGGCGCAAGCTGTACCAGGGCGGGAGCCTCTGACCTTCCCCCTCAGAAGTATCCCACTGTAAAGTTAGTGGCAAGGCCGCAGGAGAAACCTTGTCATGAAGAAGTCGCGGTTCAGCGAAGAGCAGATTATCGGGGTGCTGAAGGAAGCCGATGCCGG